>DBFWDM010000124.1:0-6774 GCA_048484635.1 Collinsella sp. | reverse complement strand
AATGATAAAACGATACACCCTCCCTACCAAAAAGCGACAGCTTCATTTTGGTAGGTTTTATCTGGGCAAACGAAGGCCTCCCGAAAGCAGCGAGGCTTTCGGGAGGCTCAAGCGGACAGGATTGCGCCGTGCCGGCAAAATGCCAATACCCTACTTGCCGTCGTCCTGCTGCAAACTGTCCTGCTCGCTGAGGCGCGCCTGCCTGCTGGCCATGCGCGCGGGCTTGTCGGGATCGGGTACGGCCGTGGGCATGGGCTCGTCGACATGACCGCCCCACCAGCCGCCCACAAAGTTGAGCGTGTGGAACACGTTGATCACGGCGCCGGGATCAACGTCGCACACCAGCTTGATAATGTCCTGACTCTCGTAGGTCGAGACAACGGCGTGCAGCAGGTACATCTTTTCGCGGCTGTATCCGCCGATGACCTCGGCGCAGCTAATGCCGTGCTGAAAATGGTCAACATAGGCGGTCATGACCTCGTCTGCCTTGCGCGTCGTGATCTGCAGCGTCACGCGGTCGTAGCGACGATAGAAACTGTCGATGGTCTTGGTCGAAATAAACTGGAACACGATGGAGTACGCCGCCTTGTCCCAGCCAAACATAAAGCCAAAGATCGCCAGGATAAAGCAGTTGAAACCAAAGATGACGCCCCAGATAGTCTTGCCTGTGTGGTTGGAGACCCACAGCGCGATAAAGTCGGTGCCGCCGGTGGATGCGCCGGACTTGAGCGCGATGGCAGCGCCCAGGCCCGAGACCACGCCGCCAAAAATGATGAGCATAATCTTGTCGCCCAAAAACGGGGCAAAGTGAAAGATGTTGAGGAACAGCGATGAGAGCACAACCTGCATCATCGAGAAGATGACGAAGCGCTTGCTGATGCCGCTCCAGCATAGGAGCGCCACGGGGATGTTGAGCGCGAGCATACCGAGCGAGATGTCGATGTGAACGCCGCCGAGCGAGGTAACGCGATCGAGCAGGACCGCGACGCCGGTAAGACCGCTCGGAAGCAGGTCGGCGGGCCGAATGAACGCTTGGATCAGAAATGTCTGGAGAACGGCGGAAATGGTGACCGCCACGGCGGTAATGGCGCGGCGGACGATGGTGAGGCGGCCGAGCACGAGCACGCGGTCCGTGAGCTGTTCGATGGCGTTCGCCACGCAGGCTCCCTTCGAAGGCAGATGTAGTTGTGGGGCATGCCCGCGATTGTAGCATGGAGCGTGCGGGGGCGCTTCAATTCACCCTCTCTCGACAACCAAAGCGGGATCAGCAACCCCCACGACCAAAGGCCCAAATTACAAGTGAGTAGACTTTTTACGATCTGCCGAGCACACCCAAAACCGCCACCCCTGTGACCTGCGGTTTTACTAGAGCAGATGCACTTTGTGCTCGGCCTGTGCCAAAAAGTCTACTCACTTAGCCCGAATCGAAGCCAAACGGATCAAAATCGAAACCAAATTGAGCCAGTCCACCGCAAAAAACGTTTGAACCCGTGCTTCTCGCGGCGGATTGACACTACAAAGCGGCCAAGATGTCGGTCAGGTTGTCGATGATAACGTCGGCGGCGGACTGGTCCAAGTTGACGCCCTCGTGCGGACGCAGCGCCAGGACGCGGGCGCCGGAACGCTTGCCGGCCTCGATGCCCAAAGGCGAGTCCTCGATAACCAGGCACTCGGTAGGCTCCACCCCCAGCGCCTCCATGGCACGCAGGTAGATCTCGGGGTCGGGCTTAAACGCACTGCACTCGTGACCGCTGATGGTGTAGTCCAGCACGTCGGCGATACCGGCAATCTCCACCAGCTCGTCGATCAACTCGCGATAGGACGAGCTCGCGATGGCACACTTCACGCCACGCTCGTGCAGCTCACGCATCACCGGCTCCGTCTGCTCGTTGAGCAGCTCGGCATACGGAACGGGGTGATCCGGGCTATAGACCTGCTTGTACTCCACGCGCAGACGCTCGCGCAGCTCAACATCGTCGGGCACCAGCGCCTCCCAAATGGCCGGCTCGTTAGACCCCGAAAGATCGGGGATCTCGTCAAAGTGGAAGCCCTTCTCCTCCATAAACGCCACGCGGCGACGGTTGTAGAACCACTCGGTATCGACCAGCACGCCGTCCATATCAAACAGCACTGCCTTGATCATACGCATCTCCTCCCACCTGCCAAAAAGGGACAGGTTTATTTTGGTAGGTTTTATCTGGGGCTTTGCGACGCGACAGACACGCTCTCCCCAGAGCAAAAAGGGGACGGGGCGCAAACCCCATCCCCTCTCAATCAACCCGTAAGGTCTACTTACTTGTGATTAGTAGGAAAGCTTCCACATGTAGCGACGCATGGTCAGCGGGTGCTGACGGGCCTCGGCGATCTGGTTGCCGTACTCGCGCATAACGGCGAGGTGCAGCAGCGGGTTGAAGTAGGTGATGACGCTCGCGGGCACGGCGTCGGCCAGGCCGTAGTCCTTGGAGTCGATCAGAGCGACCTTGGCGCCCATGCGCTCAAGGAAGGTGAGGGCGCGGGCGTCCATCGGACGGGTAGCACCATCGGACATGAAGAAGACGTAGGGCTTACCCTCGGTGGAAACCTCGAACGGGCCGTGGAAGTACTCGCCGGTGTTGTAGGCGGCGGCGTCGATCCACTGCATCTCGGTGAACAGGAAGGCAGCGTGAGAATAAGCCATCTTCTCGGAGGCACCGGAAGCCATGAAGTAGATCATCTTGTCGTCCTTGAAGTCCTCGGCGAACTTCTTGGCGAGCTTCTTGCAGTGCTGAGCGGCGTTCTCGCAGAGATCGAAGATGTTGGTGAGGCCGGTGATCATGTCCTCGTAGTGGTCATAGCCCTCGGTCTGCTGAAGGATCTCGAGAGCAAGAGCGATGGCATAGCCGGGCTTCTCGCACTTGGCAGCGTAGTTGGCGTGGAAGCCGTGGACGATGACGTGGTCGGCGTCGACGGTCAGAGCGGAGCCAGCCTTGTTGGTGAGGGAGACGACCGGGCAGTTGTGCTTCTTGGCGGTCTTGTTGGCCTCGACGGTCTCGGGCGTGGAGCCACCGAGGGAGCAGGTGATCACGAAGGTGTGCTCGTTGACCCAGGAAGGCGTGTCGTAGTTGAACTCGTTAGCGGTGAAGATCTGAACGTTCAGCTTGTCCGTGTTGTTGGCCAGGAAGTACTTGGCGGGGTAAAGGTCGGACATGGAAGCGCCGCAGCCGACGAAGGCGACGCTGTGGATCTCGTGGTTGGACAGGACGTCAGCGACGATCTGCTTAGGGAGGTTAAGGTCGATCTCGTACATCTGACACATTCCTTTCGATTTTTGCGGCGCCACTTTGCCGGACGCACGCAGGGTTACCGTGATTTGGACCGAGTCACCGGCCCGTTGAGGATGTGACAAAGGAGCTGTCCCATTGTCACATTTTGGGAATGGAAGCCTGCCTGGGGTATGGGATGTCAGGCAGGCTCCCCGGGGAAAGCGATTAGACGCTTGGTCGCGACTAGGCCAGGATGCCGGCCGCGGAGAGGGCGATGCCGCCCACGATGGCGATCACGAGAAGCCAACCGGTGTTGACGTTCTTCTTGATGAGCCAGTACATAAGGCCAGTGAGGCCAAGGGAGATCATCTGGGGCATCATGCCGTCCAGGATATCCTGGATCACGACAGTGCCCTCAGCGAACTGCAGCGGGGTGGTGGCGCCGATCAGCGTAGCGATCATGCCGCCCACGGACATAAGACCCACGATGCCGCAGACATACATGAGCTTCTCCATGAGGTCGCCGCCCTGAAGCTTGCTCAGGTACTCGTGGCCGCCCTGATAGCCCATCTTGGCTGCGAACCAAGTGATCAGCACAGAGGGGACGATGGAGATGAGCATGGCCAGGATCGGGCCCATGATGGAGCCCTGCTGGGCCAGCTGAACGCCCAGGCCAAAGGCGATAACGCGGATGGTGCCCTGGAAGAAGGAGTCACCGATGCCGGAAAGCGGACCCATGAGGGAGGTCTTGACCGCGTTGATCGAATCGGGATCGAAGTTCTCGGGATCCTTGGCGTACTCCTCCTCCATGGAGGCGGCGAGGCCCAGGATGAAAGCGCTCGTCTGCGGGGTGCAGTTGTAGAACGCCATGTGACGGTGGTAAGCCTCTTTCTTAGCAGCGAGCTGCTTGGGGTCGGACTCATCCGGATAGAGGCGATCGAGCGTGGGAACCATGCCGTAGAGGAAGCCCATGTTCATCTGACGCTCGTAGTTCCAAGAGGCCTGGATGGCCCAGGAGCGCCAGAAGAACTGGCTGACCTTCTTGTTCAGGGACACGTCCTTGGTTGCGGTTGCCATAGTGTGTTCCTCCTTAGTCTTCGTCGTCTTCGAGCGGATCGTAGTCGGAATCGACACCGGCGGCTGCATGGGAACCGTTGAACTTGAAGCCCATGAAGACGACAGCCAGGCACACACCGATCAGAGCGACCGCGATGACGGACAGGTTGAGGTAAGCGGCGAGCAGGAAACCGATGAACAGGAACGGAGTCATACCCTTCTTGATCATCATGGTGAGCAGCAGGGCCAAGCCGTAGGCGGTCATGATCTTGGTCGAAACGTTAAGACCAGTGGACAGCCACTCGGGAACCATGTTGACGATGGCCTGAACCAGGTCGGTGCCAACAAAGACGGCGAGGAAGATCGGCAGGAAGTACATGACGGCGTACAGACCGGAGCCGGCGCAGATGTGCATACGGTAGGCGGTCTTGAACTTTCCGTTATCGATCGCGCTATCTGCCACATGGGTGAGGGCGGCGATGATGGAACGGAACACGATGCCGAGGAGCTGACCCAGGACGGCGACCGGGATGGCGATCGTCATGGCGGTCTCGGCGGAAGCATCGGTCAGGCACGCAAAGGCAGCGGCCACGATGCCGCCCAGGACCATATCGGGCGGAACGGCGGCGCCGACCTGCACCAGGCCCATGGACACGAGCTCGACGGCGGCACCGACGGCAAGGCCGGTGGGCACATCGCCCAGCAGCAGACCGACGAGCGTAGCGCCAACGAGAGGCTGCTCGAAGTTAAGACGACCGAGCAGGCGGGAGTCCCACATGCAGAACACGCCGACGAGGCCGACGAGCACCGCACTGATGAACGTATTCATACCCTTCTCCTTTCAGTCAGGCAAAAGCCTGGTTGATTACAGCTTGGCGTCGATGTCGACGCTCTGATACGTAGGGGTCTGCTGGACGTAGAGCTTAATGCCCATGTCGAGCAGCTGGTTGACGTCGGCCTTCTGGGTGGCGTCGAGGAAGACGGAGCTGTCCTTGCCGCCGACCTGATCGGCACCGTCGTGGTTGGCGGTGGCGCCCAGGTTGATGGCGTCGAGCTTGTAGCCCTGGCAGAACTGCAGCATCTCGGCAGTGTTGCCAAAGACGAACATGACGCGCTCGCCGAGGGTGTTGAGCTTGTCCATCTTGGCGAGGGCACGCTCGACAGTGAAGACGTTCAGGCGAACGCCCTGGGGCTTGGCCAGCTTAAGAGCGCCCTTCTTGATGTCATCGTTGGCGGCAGCGTTGTCGACGACGATGATGCGCTCGGCCTGAACCTTGGTGGTCCAGGTAAAGACGACCTGGCCGTGCAGCAGACGGTAGTCAAGACGTGCGAGGACGATCTTGGCGGGACCGGAGCTGTGACGGGGCGCCTTGGCCTTCTTGGCGGGAGCCGCGGCAGCCTCGACCGGTGCGTTGGGGTTGGTCAGGCCGGTGCGGGCCTCGTTGATAAGGGCCGCGAGCTCGGCACCCTTGACGGGGACGGGGCTCATAGCGAGCGTAAGCGCCAGCGGGATGTTGAAACCGCTGACAACCGTGAACTTCGTGCCGTTCTTGGAAAGCTCGACCATGTTGTTGTTGAACGAGCTGCCGAGCATATCGGTCAGCACATAGACGGTGTCGTCCGCGTTAAACGTGGCGATCATGGCGTCCACCTTATTGGTGATGGGCTCCTTGTCGTCACGAGCAAGCGACACGACGTGGACGTTCGACACGTCGCCGAGAACCATCTCGAGCGTGTCTTTGGCGCCTGCGGCCAGGCCGCCATGAGATGCGAGAATGATCTGATTCATCTTGCCTCCTCCTTTTCGTTATGGTCATTATAACGTCTTATACGTTGCTTATATTGCTAATTAGTATAAAGACCGTTCGCGGGTGAAAAACGACCGTTGACGGGTTTAACGTACTCGTAACGTTGGCGCAGGGAAGGCCGGCGCTGGCCAGGCGGTGCCCGATCAGACGCCGCGCCAATCCCTTATCGCACGAAGTACCAGGGGCTTTCCTGCACGGTGGGCTCCAGCGCGATGCCGGTGCGCTCCTTAAACAGATCCATGTCCTGCGATTTTTCGGTCCACCACGCATTGGGCTTAAAGGTCATGCTCTCAATGACATGACCGACAAACACACTGTTGCGCAGCTTGGAGAAGTCGGTGTTCATAATCAGGATGGACGCGAGCACCAGCACGATGCCCAGGACTTTGATCGCGCCGGCGGGCTCGGCATAGACACCAATGCCCACCAGTACGGTGACGACCGTCTCGAATGACATTACGACGGGAACTTTCGACGTCTCGAGCCCCATGGATAGACCCTGCATATATAAGATATAAGCCACGGCCGTGGGGATGAGTCCAAAGCCAAGGAACAGCAGCAGCAGCTGTGGCGACATTGCCGCGGCGACATCCGGCCACGGAGCCGCGATAGCCGCCATAACCGCACCGCCAAAAACAAAGCCCCAAAACGTGACAGCCAGCGGGTGG
>DBFWDM010000123.1:0-4794 GCA_048484635.1 Collinsella sp. | reverse complement strand
CAGCGCAACTGGGGCGTGCCTATCCCCAGCTACACTTGCGCCGACTGCGGCGAGAAGGTCATGAACGACGCCACGCTCGACGCCGTCATCAAGCTCTTCCACGAGAAGGGCTCCGACGCCTGGTTCACCGACGCTCCCGAGAGCTACCTGGGTGAGGCCTGCGTCTGCCCCAAGTGTGGCGGCCATCACCTCAAGGCTGATAAGGACATTCTCGACGTGTGGTGGGACTCCGGCGTGTCCTGGAAGGCCGTCTGCGAGTATCGACCCGAGCTTGAGTACCCGGCTGACGTGTATCTCGAGGGCTCCGACCAGCATCGCGGTTGGTTCCAGAGCTCGCTGCTCACTTCGGTGGGCGCCAACGGCCATGCTCCCTACAAGGCGGTCGTCTCGCAGGGCTTCACGCTCGACGGCCAGGGCCGCAAGATGTCCAAGTCGCTCGGCAACGTCATCGACCCCAATAAGGTCTGTGACGAGATGGGCGCCGACATCATCCGCCTGTGGGTTGCTTCCGTTGACACCAGCTCCGACGTGTCCATCGACCACGAGATTCTTGCCCGTACGTCCGATGCCTACCGTCGTTTCCGCAACACGCTGCGCTTCCTGCTTTCCGAGCTCGAGGGCCAGTTTGAGCCTGAGACCGACGGTGTCGCCTTTGCCGACCTGCTGCCGCTCGACAAGCTCATGGTTGCCCGTCTGACCCAGGTTCAGGCCGAGGTCGACGACGCTTACTCTTGCTACGAGTTCCCGCGCGCTTACCGTGCGCTTTATGACTTCGTGGTTACCGAGCTTTCCAACGTGTACCTCGACGCCCTGAAGGATCGCCTGTACTGCGACAAGCCTGGCTCGCTCGAGCGCCGCAGCGCCCAGACCGTGCTGGCCGAGCTCTTCTCGATGCTCATGCGCGACCTGCAGCCGATCCTGTCCTACACGGTTGACGAGGCCATGGCATATGCGCCCGCTGGCTGCGTCGATCACCGGAAGTACGCCGCGCTGCTCGATTGGTACAAGTCGCCCATCACGGTCGACGAGGCCAATGAGTTCGAGGGCGTGCTCGAGGCTTCGCTCGAGCTCCGTAGCGCCGTGACCAAGGCCCTTGAGGATGCCCGCTCCGCCGGTACCTTCACCAAGAGCCAGCAGGTCCGCGTCAAGGCGGTCGTTCCCGCCGAGATGTACGCGCTGCTGACCGGTGATAAGGCCGTCGACCTGGCCGAGTTCTACATCGTTTCCGATGTTGAGCTGACCCAGGGCGAGGAACTCTCCGTTGCCATCGAGGCGGCCGAGGGCGAGTGCTGCGACCGTTGCTGGAACTACCGCACCACCGTCGGCGAGTACAACGGCCACGCACATATTTGCAAGCGCTGCGCCGACGCTTTGTAGGTTACGGCGTTCGTAGAACGCCGTAACCTACCGACGCTGCAAACGCCCCTAAGCGGCAATCTGACGTTCAATCGTCGGTCGCGTACCAATGTACGCTTCCCTCCTCTTTCACGTCACCTTGCTCGCTTAGGGACGTTTTCGCTGTTGGTGACGATAACGCGGCGTTTCCATTGCTGGAGCAAGAGGCTTTCTTTCGACTTGCGCTTTTAGTCGAAAGCTATTAAGCGACATTCCGTTATTCGGAATGCCGCTTTTTTTGCTGGTTATTTATCTGGCGTTAGCGAATATGTCGTGCGCTCTGCGTGTGGCAATATAAGATGATTAATTGCGTTAAACGGAATTCGATGATCTTGAGGGTAGGGGATTGATTTGGGTCGTGCTGGGGATATGACGCCGCCTTTGCGTTGGCGGTTGGGTGTTGCTGGTGGGGTGGCGCTGGTTGTGCTGCTTGTTGACCAGTTGACCAAGCTTGCGGTTCGTGCCGTGGGCGATGCACTGCATGTGACCGTCATACCCGGCGTGATCGACTTCCTGTTTGTCCGCAATATCGGCGCTGCGTTTAGCATGGGCGAGGGGCATGGCATCGCATTTGCCGTGCTGGCGCTGGCGGTCATTGTCGCTATTGCCGTGTACCTCGTTCGTGCACCCCAGCTCGCCCATCTTGAGGTTGTGGGCATGGCGATGGTTGCGGGCGGTGCTATCGGCAACGCTATCGATCGTTTCGCCTTTGGCTTCGTGACCGATTTTATTGCCACCACCTTCATCGACTTTCCCGTCTTCAATGTGGCCGATATCGGCATTACCGTGGGCGTTGTGCTCGCCCTCTTCGGCTACATGTTCTTGAGTCCCGCCGCTCGTGAGGTCGATGCGACTGCTGAGCTCAATGCCCGTGATGAGGCCCGCGCTAAGCGCAAAGCCAAGCAGCGTGGGGAGCGTGCCCGCAAGATTCGCGAAAGGAATGAGCGTTAATGGCCGACATCCATATTCTTGTTGCCGACGATTGCTCTGGCCAGCGTCTCGACGCCTTTCTGGGTGCCAACGACGGCTGCCCCACGCGCTCTGCCTGCGCGCATCTGATCGAGGGCGGCGCCGTAATCGTGAACGGCGAGACCTGTCTGTCAAAAAAGTATGCCGTACGCGCCGGTGACCGCATCTCGGTCGACCTGCCCGAGCCGCACGATCCCACCGATGTGATTCCCGAGGCCATCCCGCTCGATATTCGCTATGAGGACGACTATCTCATTGTGCTCTCCAAGCAGCGCGGGCTGGTGTGCCATCCCGCCCATGGCCACGAGAGCGGCACCCTTGCGAACGCTCTGGTCTACCACTGCGGCATCGACCATCTTGGTACCGTACAGGGTGAGGACCGCCCCGGGATCGTGCATCGCCTGGATCGCGATACCTCGGGCCTTATGCTCGCGGCAAAAGACGACGACACCCAGCGCGCGCTTCAAAATCTCATTCGCACGCGTACGCTCGACCGCCGCTATATCACGCTTGTCCACGGGCACATCGCCATGGACGAGGGCACCATCAATACCGGTATCGCCCGTTCTACGCGCGACCGCGTCAAGATGGCGGTTTCGGACGACCCCTTTGCCCGTCAGGCCATTACGACCTTTAAAGTCCTCGAGCGCTTTGATTCCACGCGCTTTGACGATGGTTATACGCTCGTTGAGTGCCATCTGTTTACCGGTCGCACGCACCAGATTCGCGTGCATATGCGTCATATCAACCACGCCTGCGTGGGCGATCCACTCTACGGCAAGTGCGATGCGCGCGCCGACCAGGGCCTGACCAGGCAGTTCCTTCATTCCTGGCGCGTGGCGTTCGACCATCCCGTGACGGGGGAGCGCATTGAGTGCCGCGACGAGTTGCCGTGGGATCTCGCTGCGGTTCTCGACGATCTGGCTCCGCGCTCGCTCGGTCGCACGGCCGTTGGAGATGAAATTGTTCCGCAGCTCGGTCTTCTCGAAGCCTAGCCAGTATTAGGTGGTTTCTTGAACTCGGTAAGCCTGCGGTAAAATATACGGTTGTTTACGTAACGCGTTGCTGGGAGCCTGCATGCTCGCCTTTTTACAAACCAACACACCCATCGTGATCTTCAACCTGATTGTCGTCACGCTGCTCACGGTCTGCTTTCTGTACCAGGTGGTCTTCTTTGTCATTGGCGCTCTTCGTGGCGAGGTCGCGCCTCCCAAGGCCAAAAAACTCCATCGCTATGCCTTTTTTATCGCGGCGCATAATGAGGAGGCCGTGATCGCCAACCTCGTTCGCTCCATCAAGGACCAGGATTATCCGTCCGAGCTCATCGAGGTTTTCGTGGTCGCCGATGCCTGCACCGACAACACGGCGCAGCTCGCGCGCGAGGCCGGTGCCATTGTTTACGAGCGCAATGACCTGGCCCGCAAGGGCAAGAGCTGGGTCATGGACTTTGGCTTCGACCGCATTCTCAACGAGTATCCCGACACGTTTGAGGGCTACTTTATCTTCGATGCCGATAACGTTATCTCCCGCGATTACGTTTCCAAGATGAATGATGCCTTTGACCAGGGCTTCCATGTGGTCACGAGCTATCGCAATTCCAAGAACTTCGGCAGCTCGTGGATCTCGGCTGCTAATGCCACGTGGTATCTACGCGAGGCGCGCTTCCTCAACAACGCGCGTAATATCTGCAAGACGTCCTGCGCTGTTTCGGGTTCGGGTTACCTTATCTCGTCAAGCGTTATCGAGGGCATGCACGGTTGGCAGTTCCACACGCTGACCGAGGACATTCAGTTCACTACGTTCTGCGCTATTCACGGTATTCGCATTGGCTATGCGCCGGCGGAGTTCTTTGACGAGCAACCCGTGACGTTCAAGGCATCCTGGAAGCAGCGTATGCGCTGGACCAAGGGCTTTTACCAGGTGTTCTTTACCTACGGTAAGCATCTGGTCAAGTCGACGTTCCGCTATCATCGCTTTGCCGCCTACGACATGTTCATGACGATCGCCCCGGGTATGCTGCTATCGCTGATCTCGATGCTCGCTAATGCGACGTTCTTGATTGTGGGTGGCCTTTCGCATGGTTTCTTGGCTACCGAAGTCGAGATGCAGGCGTGCGCCGCTTCGCTCATTATGACCTTCGCCATGATGTATCAGACCTTCTTTATCCTGGCGCTGCTCACGACTATCTTTGAGTACAAGCACATTCACTGCGCGCAAAAGTGGCGTCTGCTGACTAACCTGTTTACCTTCCCGATCTTTATGTTCAGCTATATCCCCATCACGGTGGCCGCGCTGTTCCTGAAGGTCGACTGGGTGCCGACGCAGCACGCCGTCAACGTTACCCTTGACGAGGTCATGCAAGGCGCCAAATAACCACCACCAAAACCACCGCAAAGGGGACAGGCACCTTTGTGGTGGTTTTTGCTTTTG
>DBFWDM010000122.1:0-12616 GCA_048484635.1 Collinsella sp. | reverse complement strand
CGGTGCGAGGGCTTAAAGCCGTCGATCTCGGGGAATGCACGCGAGACGTTGACGCTCATGGCGTAGGGCATGTAGTTGACCTCGAGCGTCTGCGTGATCGGCTGGTCGGTGACCTCGGAGTGCAGGCCGATGACGTTCTCGGCGTTGACCTGCTTTTTCTTTGGCTGGTTCTTCGTCTTCTTCTTTGCCACGATTTCCTCTTGAACTTCTTATGGGCCGTCGTTATCGATTTGCTGCTATTGCAGGTCCAGCTGGTCCAGATATTCCTTGCCGTGCTCGGAGATATGGCGCTTGCGGCCCGCTTCGTCGTTGCCCAGCAACAGGTTAAACATGGTCTCCATCTTGGTGACGTCCTCGGGCTCCACCTTGATCAGGCGACGCGTCTCGGGGTTCATGGTGGTGAGCCACATCATGTCCGGATCGTTCTCACCAAGACCCTTGGAGCGGTTGATGGAGCACTTTTGGTCGCCAATCTCCTTAAGGATGCCGTTCTTTTCGAGCTCGGTGTAGGCAAAGTAGGTCTTTTCTTTGCAATTGATCTCGTAGAGCGGCGACTCGGCGATATACACGTAACCCTCTTCGATGAGCGTGGGCACCAGGCGATAGAGCATGGTGAGCACAAGCGTGCGGATGTGGTAACCGTCGACGTCGGCGTCCGTACAGATAATGACCTTGTTCCAGTTGAGGTTGTCCAGGTCAAAGGCGCCAAGGTTCTTGATGCGCTTGTCTTTGATCTCCACGCCGCAGCCCAGCACGCGCATGAGGTCCATGATGATGTCGGACTTAAAGATACGCGGATAATCCTCCTTCAGGCAGTTGAGGATCTTGCCGCGGACGGGCATAACGCCCTGGAACTCGGCATCGCGCGACGTACGGATGGCGCCTGCTGCCGAGTCGCCCTCTACGATGTAGATCTCGCGACGGTTCTTATCTTTGGAGCGGCAGTCGATGAACTTCTGCACGCGGTTGGCCATGTCGGTCTTCTGCTGGAGGTTAGTCTTGATGCTCTGGCGCGTCTTCTCGGCGTTCTCGCGCGAGCGCTTGTTGATGAGCACCTGCTCCATGATCTTGTTGGCAGCGTCTTTGTTCTCGATCAGGTAAGTCGAGAGGCGCTCCTTAAAGAAGGCCGTCATAGCCTGCTGGATAAAGCGGTTGTTGATGGCCTTCTTAGTCTGGTTTTCGTAGGACGTCTGGGTGGAGAAGCAGTTGGTCACCAGCACCAGGCAGTCCTGGACGTCCTGCCATTTGATGCCGCTCTCGTTTTTGTTGTACTTACCCTGTTGCTTAATGTAAGCATCGATGGCGCTGGTCAGAGCGCTGCGGGCGGCCTTCTCGGGCGAGCCGCCGTTCTCGAGCCACGATGAGTTGTGGTAGTACTCCTGCATCATGAAGGTGCGCGAGAAGCACATGCACGCGGTAATCTTGACGTTGTAGTCGGGCAGGTCCTCGCGATCGCGACCGCGACGGTCGGCCTCGATAAAGAAGGGCTCGGTAAGGTAGTCGGTACCGACCTTCTCGAGCACGTAGTCTTCGATGCCCTTGGGGTAGCAAAAATCCTCTTCGGAAAACTCGCTATCGTCGCCTTCGATGCGCAGACGGAAGGTCACGTTGGCGTTGACCACGGCCTGACGGCGCATGGTCTCGCGATACCAATCATGGGGAATGCTGATCGAGGTAAAGACCTCAAGATCGGGACGCCACTTGATGGTGGTGCCGGTGCGGTCCTCGTCGCTGGGCTCAATCTCGAGTGCCTTCTTTTTGGCGCCGACGACCTTGCCCTTCTTAAAGTGCAGGGAGTACTTGTTGCCGTCGCGCCAAACCGTGACGTCCATGTATTCGGAGGCGTACTGGGTCGCGCACGAGCCTAGGCCGTTGGTACCGAGCGAGAAGTCGTAGTCGCCGCCCTGGTTGTTGTTGTATTTGCCACCTGCGTAGAGCTCGCAAAAGACGAGCTCCCAGTTAAAGCGCTTCTCGGAGGGGTTCCAGTCGAGCGGGCAGCCGCGGCCGTTGTCCTCTACCTGAATGGAACCATCGCGAAAGGCGGTAAGGGTGATGAGCTTGCCGTAGCCCTGGCGCGCCTCGTCAACGGCGTTGGACAGAATCTCGAAGGCGGCATGCGCGCAGCCATCGAGTCCGTCCGAGCCAAAGATGACGGCGGGGCGCAGGCGTACGCGCTCCTCGTCCTTGAGCTGGCGGATACTGTCGTTACCATAATTTGCGGTGTTTTTTGCCATACTCGCTCTCTCGGTGCTCCTTTGCTGCGTTTAAGTCATATAGA
The DNA here is from genome assembly GCA_048484635.1 of Collinsella sp. Classification (GTDB taxonomy): domain Bacteria; phylum Actinomycetota; class Coriobacteriia; order Coriobacteriales; family Coriobacteriaceae; genus Collinsella. The sequence goes on along the minus strand of DBFWDM010000122.1, from coordinate 10,338 downwards.
TAGTCAAGGTAGCATAGCCCAGCCCACAGACGATTCCAACCAACACGAAATCCATCGAACAATCGTTCGGCATTTGGTGGAACAGCGTTTACTCGGACAAATCCGAGTCGGTTTTGTCCGAGTAAGTTTGAAGACGGCCGAATGTGTCTTGCTGCGTTTGCGGTTGGATACGTTGTCGAAGACGTGTCGTGCGGATTGTTGGCGAAAAGACGGCGTGCCAAGCTCGAGGCAGAACTCGACTCCACTGACGATAGCTAATGCGTAATGGGCTGGCTCTGGGTATCCAGAACCAGCCCATTTGATGTTCGATGAGCCGAGTCGGCGTCTCTCGCAAAGGTAACTGAGAGCTAGTGAGGCTTATCAGAATTGACCTCATCGGCAGTGTCGGTTTCGAGCGCCGTGCGGCGGGCGCTGTAGGCGATGAGGCCGGCGCCTGCCGCGGCGAGTGCTGCAGCGGCTGCCGTAATGGGAGCATTGACATCGCCCGTGCCAGCGAGCGCGCCCGCTTTTCCGGAGCGCTTGTTATTGCTGTGGTCCTTGCCACTGCTGGAGCTGCTTCCGCCGGAGCCGCCGCCCTTGTCAGTATCGCCGCCACTCGAGCCGCCACTGCCGTCCGCCGTCATCGGTGCATCGTGAAGCCCCGTCGTATCCGCTTTGTCGCATACGCCGACCTGAACTTCTGAGCGTTCGCATGCCGCGTCGGGCACATGAAGCTCGTGCAGTACGGCACCCAGCGCCGAGTTTGCGCCCGGTCGAATTTCCTCGAGCGTTACGGGATCGAGCGCCACCAGATTACGCGCCTTCGCATACAGCGTTACGCGTTTGCCCACTTCGTCGCTCCAACTCTCGGGGATAGCGAAGCTCATGCGGAACTGTGCCGTGCAACCCGGTGCCAGCACGGCGTTGCCGCTGTCGGCTGCCAGCGGGTGCGTTGCAAAACGTGCGCCCAGCGTCTCGAGCGCGTACTTCACGTGTGCCATGTCGTTGGCCGAAGCATCCTCGGCAAGCTCCGGATCGTAGATCGATGCCATGCGTGCGTTCGCTCCGAACCCGATGGATGCGCTGGAGAACGGCTGGCTGGAGCCCTCTCGGTACAGATCGATTGTGCCGGCGGTCAGCAAGGTGTTACCGTCGTTTCGCACCGTGACCATGAAGGATTCGCCTGCTGCTCCGGGCACCACCGCGCCCGAGGTAGCGACCGCGCCCGTCGGAGTGGCACACGCCACCAAGGGCACTTCGATGCCGTGTAGTTCTGCCTCGCTCTTCTCCGCGCTCACAATGTGCGTGGCGAGCGCGGAGAGCATGCTCCCCGACGTCAAAAATGTCGTTATCTGATCGACGGGATGGTCCAGCTCGCACATCACGAACGGCTCCGTGAACAGATCGCCTGCCAAGGTGCTGGCGAAGATGCGGAAGTGCTTGCCCATCACTGCTACCGGGTTGCCTTCTTCGTCGTAGGTTTGTCCCACTTTGCCATCGGTGTTCTCTACATAGAGCACGCACCTGCCGTTGTTGCTTACGCTAAACGATGCCGGGCCGCAGCCTGCGGCACCCACGGGCTGCGTTGCAAATACCGATGCGCCTCGCGTCCAAGTAATATGCTGCAGTTGCTCGTTGACGGTAGCCAAAAAGCCCGTGTGCTGCGGCCACGGCACCGCGTGGGGTACTGTGGCATCTGGCGACATAACGCCCCAGCCCGCAATGGACTGGCCGATCACGGCGTACGATGCACAGCCACAACCGCCTGCGGTCTCGTATGCAACGGGCACCACCATTTTGCCGTTGATATTCTCGGGCGCGCCGAGCTCGATGCTCGACGGTGCCTGCGGAAAGCGGAGAACTTGGCGGAACGTCAGGCTGTCGCCCGAAACGTCCGACCACAGGGTAAAGCACTCCAGCGCAACCTCGGCCTCGCTGCCGAGCGCCTTTTCTGCGGTGGTTCCGCGGCGGTGGAGGTAGGCGCCCGACAGGCGCCCGTTGACAAGTGTCTTGCCCACCGTGATGCGTGGGCACTGCAGGCAATGGTAGCCATCCTCCTGAAGGCGGCCGCGCGAGATGCTACGCCACGACGTGTGCGATACCACGCGAACTCCGTCGTTGCTTATGCGCAGGCGCACAACGGACAGTATGCCGGCTGTGCTTGCCATATCGAAAAGGGTGTCGTCGCCGGCGGGGCGCTCGCCCGAGACCAGCAGCACGTAGGCGTCCTGGTTTCCTCTTCCGTCCGTATATTCCACTACGTCGAAGTCGTAATCGTATATGCTGTCGCGCTCCACGTCGCCCTCGCCAAACCCAAGGGGAAAGTCCACAGGCGTGGGAGCGGACCACGTTCCGTTTGCCTTTGTGTGTACCACCAGGCGCGAGCGACCATTGTCGCCGTAGCGCACCGAGGCGATACGGAACAGGCATTCTACGCCGGCAATCATTGCCAGCTTCATGTGGGCTTCGCTGAGCACGCCAGCAAACAGCACGTTGTCGCTCGAGGGCTTGATGCCGCCACGCTCGTCCTCCGACACGCCGGCAGAATTGGCGTTGGGGTCCGCAACGGCGTTTGTTGCCTGACCGATGTAGGTGTACTCATACATCGGCGCGGCATTTTCATCGTTCTCCATCAGCACGTGGACGAAATGCTCGATCTGTCCCGTGTCGTCGCTTTCTGCATCTGCCTCGAGCTCAATGCGCGTGACCGCTTGATCCCAATCGCGCACGACAGGCGCGACGTTTACGGCAGTGGCCTTAACCTCGGCGCGTGCGAGCAGCTCGGCGTTGGTGACGATGGTGGCCGATGCGATAAATTGCGGCACGCCGCCCGCCTCGATGTTGCCGGGCGTGCCGAAGCAGGCATCCAACGTGTAAGGCGTATCTCCACCCAATGCGAGCTCAGAGCGCTGGAGCACATACTGGTTGCCATTGTTCACCGACATATTCCACGAATCGAGGAGTGTGGGCCACGACCCCGACCAAGCCTTGGTGGTCCACTTGAACATTACGAATTGGAGTATCACATCGACATCGACGTCAGCACCTACGCGCAGTCGCGGAAGCTGGTGTCCATCTGCCTTCTCGTACCCAATGAACAGCGTGAGGGATGCGGCGCCGCGCACGGCAGACGAAGCGACGCCTGCAACGCCGGCGCCAAAGGTGACGGCAAGCCCAATCTGGATGGTGAACGAGCCCGAGGTGTTTGAATAGTCGAGCGAAATGTTTTTAAAAAACGCCGCGCCGCTGCCGTGCGTGTGGGCACCCACGGCGAGCGCCAGCTTCGCCAGCACCCAGGGGTTGACGTTTAGGAAAAACGGCACCGGTCCTAGGGTAAACTGCTCGGTCCAATTGAGGTCGGTTCTTACCTGGAAGAGGGCCTTAATATTGCCGTATGCGGGGTCGTTGTTGTTACCCCAGGTTTTGCCCACCCAATCGTAGGCGAGCGAGCCGTACAGCTGTGTGGCGATATCCATCGTAAACAGCAGCGTGCAGTGGTGACGAAGCAGCTTGGTGTTTCTTGGATCGGTGCCCGAACCGGCACTCATACTCTTGTACTGATTCCACTTCCCCTCCATTTCGTCGAGGTAGCGGTTTGCCTGCTTGGCGCCCGACTCACGCGGCGACTTCTTCCAGTATTCCGGATCCGGATTGCCCGAATCGTTCATGTAGCCGACCGGTTTGTATCCTCCGCCAAACAGCACGTATCCGGCAAACGAGAAATCGAACAAAATGGGGAACGAGGGCATCCAGCACGTGAACTTATTGCCGCCGATGCCGGGAAACGACGCGGGGAAATCAAACGGAGTAATCTCTTGGTCCATGGTAGTGGGGACGATAGTGGTCGAGCCCGATTCTGCCTTTGCGGCCGGCGCGGTGACAACGGCCATGGGGGAGGAGAGTGTATAGGTTTTGCCCCGATAGTCGAGGACAAAGCGCAACTTGCATCCTTCTTCCAGAAGGCCCGATGCCGCATCGAGGAACTTGTCTTCGAGTGTGAACGTTGCCAGATTATTCGCACCCGATGCACTGGCCCTGATCTGGCCGATCTGTGTGACGGTTTCGGGTGAGCTGCCCGCGGCAGGCGTCACTTTATTGATGTGCAACGTTGCCTGCCCGCCCTGCGGCAGATGGGCCTGTACGGTAAAAGCGTGCGTGTCGGGCTGGTCGTTTGCTGCTTCGTCCTTCGGCAATGTCATGAACGTGGCTTCAGCGTACTGGATGTCCCATTCGTCAAACGTGAGCTGGCGAAAGTACGGCTCGCCGTCAGAAAGCGGACGCGTTGGCGCGGTAATGGCGGTGCCACCCTGGATACGCGCAAGGGGAATCTTGACATCACGGTAGCCTGCCATGCTAATGGAGATGCCGCCGTTAAAGTCGTACGCGTCGAGAAGCGTTGTCTCGTCCACGTAGCCTTCCGAAAGCGGCGCGACCTCAAAGATGGCCGTGCCTTCGTCATCGGTCGTGGCGGTGAGCTGCTTGCCTGCGGCATAGCGCGATGTGAGCGTGACCTGGGCACCCGTGATGGGCGTATTCTTGTTGGCGACGTCGACCACGACCACACCAAACATGGTGCGCGAGAGAACGAGCACCTTGAAGGGGCCTTCTTCGTCGGCATAGGCCTCGATGGGCGCGAACGGCAATATGAAGGTGTTTGCGCTGCCCGGCACGCGAGGCAGCATGATGCCTGCCAGCGAGGATGCTCCGGCGATAAGTAACGAACGGCGATCAAGCATTTTGGGCTCCCATCCCGCAGGTATCGGTGGAAATAATCCAATTTTGCGAGAAGGTGCCCCGTGGCGGTAGTGCCGTTCAAGGGTCAAAATGTCCAAATTGATCGAGCGAAGCGCCGGGTTCCGGAACGCGTTCGATGCGCTTGGCAGCCCGGTCGCTAACGCAACATATGCGCGACCAGCTCGGCGCGTGTGCCGATGCCAAGCTTTGCGTATACGCCGGATAGGCGGTTTTTAACGGTGCCCGGCGATACTTCCATGTGGCGTGCGATTTCGGCATTGGTCCATCCGCGGCAGGCGAGCATGGCCATGGTGAACTCTGTGGTCGTTAGATCGTCGGCCACGTCCTCGCCCGAATCGGGATTGTGGATGCGCCGCCAGCCGTAGCTGAATCGATACGTAATCTCGATGATGCGCGCGAAATCGTCAGGGTATTGCGATTTTAGGCATGCCTCGATGAGTCCCTGCAAAAGGCCGTGGTGCTCGCCAATGAGTTCGATAAGGCCGTCGGGGCGCGCAATGTTCCAAGCGGCTTCAAAATGCGCTTTTGCGGCGTCGACGTCTTTGAGACTCATGAGGGCCATAGAAGCCGACAAGTGCAGGAATAGCTCCGAGATGGGGTAGCTTCCCTGTTTCATAATCAGGGCGTTTTCCGCCATGCCCAGGCTGCGGCCGTATTCGCCGCGCAGATACAAGGCGTGCGCCATCACGTAGCTGGCGAACAGGCGCAGGCCTTCGGGCAGGTGCGCCGCAAGTGGATAAAACTTTTCGGCAGAATACGGGGAAGGCAAGTGCAGCAGGACGCTCGCGGCGGAGGCGAACAGGATATGCATGGCGTGGACGGCAGGCGATTCCTCGTCAGTTGGCGTATCGAGGATGCCCGCGAGGCAACGGCGGGCATCGGCGATACGGTTGAGTGACAGACTGGCATATCCGCAGATAAAGCATGCGGAATAGCGCAGCGCGGGGTCGGTGGCGTCGAGATAGGGGCGCGCCGTCTTGGCGGCGAGGGTGGCCTGTCCGCGAAAGTACAGCGCTTCTGCCGTGGCGATGGTGCGTGAATCGGGGTCGGAAATGCCTGCAACCGCAGCGTCAATCTGCCCCGGCACAAAGGCGGTGCACATCAACGGCATGGGAACGCATGGGTAACCATCGCAGTCCATCTTCCATCTCCCATCAGGTGGCAACATTAGCAGCCATTTTACCCCGCCGCTCGGCAGCTAAAGCCGAAGACAGCGTGCCGAGATTTGTGCTCCCAGAATAGTCCCGCCCGCATTGGATACAATAGTTATTGGACTCAAGTCCAATAACGGCTCCATGCGTGTCTGCCTTCGCGGCGCGGACAAAACGCGGACGATTGAAAGGCAGCATCCCATGATTCGTGTCATTACTGATTCGACTTCCTCTATTCCTGCTGACATACGGGAAGGGCTCGGTATCGAGGTGCTGTCGCTGGTCATCAACCGTGGCGGCAAGAGTTATGTCGAGGCCGAGACCGATCTGGATGCCTTTTACCAGGACATTTACGAGATGGTTGATGACATTCCGACCTCGAGTCAACCCTCGCCCGAAGATGCCAAGGAGCTGCTTGAGCGCATCCAAGCAGACGGCGACGAGGCGTTGGGCATTTTCATCAGCAGCAAGATGTCCGGCACGTTTGAGACCTTCTTGCGCATGGCGCGCGAGGTCGCTCAGGGGCACCCCGGGTTTAAGTTCGCCGTTATCGACAGCATGACCAACTGTATGGAGCTGGGTCATGCCGTGCTTGCTGCCGCCCAGGCCGCACGCGATGGACAGGACCTGCAGGCGTGCGCTGCCGCCGCCGAGAACACACTGTATTCCGGGCGCTTTCTCTTTACGTCCGAGTCCCTGCGCTTTTTGGAAAAGGGCGGCCGCATTGGAAGAGCTGCCGCGCTGATCGGCAACGTTATGAGTATCGCCCCGATTCTTACCGTCAAGGATGGTGAGGCAAGCACGGCGGGCAAGACGCGCACGCAAAAGAAGGCCATGGCAAAGATCGTCAAGATGTGGCAAGAGGACGTCGCGGCGTGTGGTCTCAAAAACTTGACCGTGCACTACATTGGGTCGAAGGCCCCGGCAGAGGAATGGGCCGAGGAGGTTATCAATCCGCTGGCTGGCTTTAGGGCCCGGGTTGTACCTGCGAGCCCCGTCATTGGCGTGCATGTCGGTCCTGCCGTAGGAATCGCCTACGAGTGCGTCGAGCGTATAAACGGCAAGTTTACCGATGCCGCCCCCGAAGTGGTTGTCGAAGCCTAGCTGACCTTGTGATATAGAAAAAATGCCGCCCCTGTAAAAAGCTCTGCCGCAGCGATGGGAAATGGACCTTGCTCTGCATATAATGAGGTCATATGACGGTGCGTCTGCATACGCGCGGCGCATTTCCATCGAACCGAGAAGGAGCTCTGTATGGATTCCAACAAGCGTCCCGACGACATGGTGCGTATCACCACTCCCGAACTTGCCCAGGTGTTCATCGAAGAGCAGGTCGCTGCAATCCGCGAGCAGATCGGCGACAAGAAAGTCCTGCTGGCCCTTTCTGGCGGCGTTGACAGCTCCGTCGTTGCAGCTCTTCTGATTAAAGCCATCGGCAAGCAGCTCATTTGCGTGCATGTGAACCACGGCTTGATGCGCAAGGGCGAGAGCGAGCAGGTCGTCGACGTCTTCAAGAACCAGATGGATGCCAACCTGGTTTACGTTGACGCCACCGACCGCTTCTTGGACAAGCTCGTCGATGTTGAGGAGCCCGAGGCCAAGCGCAAGATTATCGGCGCCGAGTTCATTCGCGTGTTCGAGGAGGAGGCCCGCAAGGTTGGCGACGAGGTCAGCTTCCTCGCCCAGGGCACCATTTATCCCGACATTCTGGAGTCTCAGGACGGCGTGAAGGCTCACCACAACGTGGGCGGCCTGCCCGAGGACCTGCAGTTTGAGCTCTGCGAGCCCGTCAAACTGCTGTACAAGGACGAGGTCCGCGTGGTCGGTCGCGAGCTCGGCCTGCCCGAGAACATGGTTGAGCGCCAACCGTTTCCCGGTCCCGGCCTGGGTGTCCGCTGCCTTGGTGCCATTACCCGCGACCGTCTTGAGGCGCTGCGCGAAGCCGACGCCATCGTGCGCGAGGAGATCGACAAGGCAGGCCTGACCATCTGGCAGTATTTTGCCGTCGTGCCCGACTTCCGTGCCACCGGCGTGCGCGAGGGCAAGCGTGCCTACGACTGGCCCTGCATCATCCGCTGCATCAACACCGTCGACGTGATGACCGCCGAGGTGCCCGAGCTCGACTGGGCACTGCTCAAGCGCATTACCGCCCGCGTCACCGCCGAGGTTCCCGGCATTTGCCGCGTTTGCTACGACCTCACGCCCAAGCCCGTTGGCACGGTCGAGTGGGAGTAAGCTTCTACGCTTTTGGGCGAATTGCATTGGCGGAGAGGGGGTCCCACGCAAACGCGTGCGGGACCCCTTTCGTTTTACTGTTCGGTTAACGCTGCGGATCGTTTTGGAAGGCTTGCGAGCATGGTAGTCCCGTTCTCGGAACTTGCTTCGACCTCTACAGCGCCACCGTGAAGCGCTGCAATCTCCCAAACGAGCGCTAGTCCGAGTCCTGCGCCGCCGTATGCCCTGCTGCGGGATTTATCCAGGCGAAAGAACGGTTGGAAGATGCTCTCACGGTACTGCTTGGGTATTCCCGGGCCCTGGTCCTCGACTCGCAGGAACACATGGCTGTCGTTGTCGCGGATGGAGACGTTGACAGTCGAGCCGGTGCGGCTGTAACGGATGGCATTTTCGACCAGGTTAAACACCAGCCGATAGAGGAGCGTGTCGCTCCCGATTACTAAAGCGTCTCCAGCACAATTGAGGGCTATGCCCTTATTTTCGGCAAGTGGCGCAAGGTCGGTGAGGACCTCTTCGGACAAAGGACCAAGTTCCACATCGTCCTCGCAAGGGACGCTGCGGAGCTCACTCATCTCGAGCAATACCTTGGCCATTCGAGACATGCGCTCGGTTTGTTCTTGTAGCAGGCCGAGCAGCTCGGCTGTTTCGGATTGTAAGTTGGAGCGCTCGGAGACAAACAGTTCAATCTGTGCTTGCATAAGGGCGAGCGGGGTGCGCAGCTCGTGTGCGGCGTTGCCGGTAAACTGACGCTGTGCAGAGAACCCTTCGCCAAGACGGGCGATCATGTCGTTGAAAGAGGCGCTGCATCGTTGTAGCTCGGTGGGCACATCTTCACTGAGCCTGATTTCGCTTAGGTTGTCAGGTTGCACACGCTCAACCTGGGCTGCAAAAGCCCGTAGCGGTTTGAGCGCACGACCGCTCACAAAGTATGCCAGCGCGCCGCCAAGGAGTGTGACTCCAGCCGTGATGCACCAGGTTGTCGTGCCAAAAGACTCCTGTGCGTCGTTTACGACGATTGTGACCTTGTCATCGAGGGCCGTTTTCGTTGGGTCGAACACCTGGGGCGAATCCGCGCCGGCAGCGTTAAAGGCCGAGATGTCACTGCCGATGGCATCCATATAGCGCATGCCCGTATAGCCGACCAGGCAGTTCGTCAGCACGCACGCCGCACACGTCAGCAGCGCCGTCATGATCGTTATGCGCCATTGCAGCGAAAGCCTTTTCATTCGCTATCCTCCATAACGTAGCCCTCTCCAATCCGATTGCGAATCGGGTCGTATCCCAAAGCGCTGCGCAACTTTTTTCGGAGCGACGAGATGTGAACGCGGGTTGCGTTGCTAAAACAGTTCACGGTGCTATCCCAAACGTGCTCGATAAGCTCCTCTTGGCTTACCGGTCGCCCCTGATTAAGCATCAGGTATTCCAAGATTCCCGTTTCCTTGCGTGTAAGAGATAAGGCCTCGCTGCCCACGGAAGCGATGCGCGCCTTGGTGTCAAAGCTGAGTTTTCCGCAGGTTAATACTATGTCGCTTTGTGCGAAGCGCCTGAGGGTAAGGCTGCGGATCCTTGCTGCAAGTTCGTCCAGATGAAACGGCTTGGTGAGGTAATCGTTGGCGCCGGCATCGAGTCCGTCGACTTTATCGGATACTTCGCCACGCGCGGACAGAATCAGTACCTTGGTCTCGCAATCGGTTTTCCTAAGTTCCCTGAGCACGGTCATGCCGTCGACATGGGGAAGATTGAGGTCGAGTACCACGAGGTCAAAGGCTTCGATGCCCAGCAGGTCGAGCGCCTCCTGTCCATCGTGACAGCAGTCGACGCTGTACGCCAAGTTTCGCAAACTGCGCGCGATTGCATCGCACAGTGCTCGCTCGTCTTCGACGATCAAAATACGCATAACAGTCTCCTTGCACATTCCAAATCGCGCTTAACACGGATTTTATAGTCGATATGGTCCAATGGTCGCGTAACGAAAGGAGTGGTCGAGTTGTTCAAAGCGGTAAAACCCATGGTACAGGTCGCTTTGTTGATCGTCGGAATTGCCATGGTGTGCTTTGGTGTTATGCGTGGCGAGGCGGATGCCGTGCTGGCCAAAGCGATTAGGCTGTGCTTGGAGTGTATCGGAATTGGATAAAAGAGAAAACACTGCGTCGCATGTTTTGGCCCGATTTCGCGGATTCATTCAGGCGGCGGCGACGCTGGTCACCAATATTCACCT
>DBFWDM010000121.1:0-5417 GCA_048484635.1 Collinsella sp. | reverse complement strand
CGAAGGTCGGCGAGCCGCTGCGCAGTTTCTACATTCATGGTTCCTCCTATGTGATGCCAGCCGTGCCGCCGGACCGTTTTTGTTCTTAAGGCGCCTTGCACAGTTAAAAATCTATCCGCCACCGCCAAAAGCATGCCACCTATTCTAGTGAGATTTTTGACAACCGTCGGTTGCGGGTGCATATGAGCTGCGGAAATGTGTCCAAACAAAGCAATGACCCGTAGCTTGGTTGTCCCCGTTGCGGCGTTAACGGTAGTATGGTCGTACTGTTAATTCCGCACCGCCAACGGAGGGAGTTCCGCGCCGTGAACCGCGATTTCGCCTCATCGCTCATCCAGCTCAACAACACGTTCTATCGCGAGCACTCCGCCTCCTTCTCCGATACGCGCCAGGCCCCGTGGCCCGGCTGGGTGCGCACCATGGACATCGCGCTCGGGCAGCTCGACGTCGCCACGATCGAGCATCCCGTCCGCGTCTTCGATCTTGCCTGCGGCAATATGCGATTCGAGAATTTTGCCGCCGGCGGCGCACTTGCCGCCAAGGGCGTCGACGGCGCAAACCCCTCGGCAGATGCCAGCTGCCCGTTTGAGTTCTATGGTGTCGACTCGTGTCAAGATTTGGCTATCGATGCACATGGCCACGCCCTGCGCATTCCCAACCTGCACTTCCAGGAACTCGACGTGCTCGATGCCCTTATGAAGCTCAACCCCGCCGAGACACCCGACGTGCCTTTCGACGCCCCGCTCGCCGACATCTCGGTCTGCTTTGGTTTTATGCACCACGTGCCGTCGTGCGAGTACCGCGTACGCGTGCTCGACGCCCTGGTGCGCCAGACGCGCCCGGGCGGCATCATCGCCATCAGCTTTTGGGAGTTTATGAATGACGAGCGCATGGCGCGCAAAGCCGTTCGCGCCGAAGCCCGCGCCGAGCTCACCCCGCCGTTTGAGGGTTACGATTCCGCCCAGTTTGAAGCCGGCGACCACCTCATTGGCTGGCAAAACGACCGCCACGCCTACCGCTATTGCCATCACTTTGACGATCAGCAGATCACCGACCTGGTGCGCGGCGTCCGTACGTTCTACAAGAGCGGCGAGGTTCCCGTGCGCGAGCTTGAGCGCTTCCATGCCGACGGTCGCAGCGGCGAGCTCAACCGCTATGTGATTCTCAAGCGCCTGTAGGCATCGACGACTCGCCGCCGAGCCGCACCGCATCTTCCGGGCAAACTATGCCCGCCCTTTTTCAATCCATTGACGGAACGTGCAGCTATGCGTTCCATACTTATGACCAAGGAGCCTCATGGGAGCCATCCACGTTCGCACGCCTAAGAACTTTGTGCTCGAGGAGCGCCTGGAACGCTACGCCGATGCGATTGAGACAAACCCCGAGGCTTATGCCGGAGATTGGCGCAAGGCCTGTGCGCCCGCAGGCAGCAAGCCCTTTGAACACCTTCACCTGGATCTTGGCTGTGGCAAGGGAACGTACCTTGTAGAGCGCGCGGTCCACGAGCCAAACACCCTCTTTATCGGTATGGACCAGGAGCCCATCTGCATCGCCTATGCCGCACAGAAAATCTGCGAGCAGGAACTGACCAACGCACTCGTCCTGCCCCGAGGCGCCGCATCGCTGCCGCAGCTGTTTGCCGCAGGCGAGCTCGATGTCATCACCATTAACTTTCCCACGCCGCAGCCCAAGGCCAAGTACGCCAAAAAACGACTCGTCCATGTCGACCATCTGATGCTCTACCGCCCGCTCTTTGCAGCCGGCGCCACCGTCACGCTGCGCACCGACAGCAAGCCATTGCGCGACTACGCCCTAGGGCAGTTTACCGTGGCCGGCTACGACACGCTTTGGGTAAGCGACAACGTCCGCCGCGACCATCCCGAGCATCCCGAGACCGAGTACGAGCGCCGCACGCGCGAGATGGGCGCCGCCGTCTATGGCATTTGCGCCACACCTGGAGCGCAGCCCAGCGATGAACAGCTCGCGGCGGGGCGCGCGCAGGAGCAAAGCCTAGCCTGCTACCTGCCCGATAACCTCGATGAGCTCGCCTATGTGCCTCTGGGCATGGAAGAGGCCGTCGAGAACTTTAGAAACCGTGCCCGCAAGGGCAAGAAGCGCCTACCGCAGGATCCTAGGGGCTTCTGATGGTCGCGACGTCGGCAAACAAGCGCGAATAGGCGCCAACAAACGACCCTCAAATCTAAGTGAGTAGACTTTTTTGCAATAGCCAAGCACAACCCGCATAACCAATACTAAAACCGCAGGTAGAGCCCTTGCGCAAAAGCCATGTGCTCGCGATATTGCAAAAAGTCTACTCACTTAGCTGGCAACTGCACCAAACGGCTGGGCAGAACGCCCATTTCCTGCATTTTCTTGCCTGCGAACGCATCGATGCGACGCTACGCCATAATAGTTGGCGGACAAACGCGAGAGAAAGCAACCACATGGCACAGACCACGACAGACACCACCGCCAGCACCGTTTCCGGCGCCGGAGCCGCCAGCTCATTCTCGGGCGGCACGGGAACCGAAGCCGAGTTCGGTTCGCTCGGCGCGCTCTCCCCCACCTGGTGGGAGCCCGAGGATGGCAGTGAGCCCGAACCGTGGCTCACGCCCGATCAGGCCTTCGAACGTTTCTTTGAATGGACGAGCGATCGCGGTATTGAGCTGTGGGACCACCAGGAAGAGGCCCTCATGGATCTAGCCGCCGGTGACCATGTCATTTTGGGAACACCGACCGGATCGGGTAAATCGCTCGTCGCGCTGGGAATGCTCTTTATGGGCATGGCGCAGGGCAAGCGCTGCTACTACACGGCTCCTATCAAGGCTCTGGTCAGTGAGAAGTTTTTCGACCTTGTGCAGGTGCTCGGCCGCGATAACGTCGGCATGATCACCGGCGACACGCACATCAACACCAAGGCGCCCGTCATCTGTTGCACGGCAGAAATCCTTGCCAACGACGCACTGCGCGAGGGCGAAGATGCCGATGTTGGCTGCGTCGCCATGGACGAGTTCCACTACTTTGCCGACCCCGATCGCGGTTGGGCCTGGCAGGTGCCACTGCTCGCCCTGCCTCACACGCAATTCATGCTCATGAGCGCCACGCTCGGCGATGTCACCGCGATCGCCGCCTCGCTCGAGGAGCACACCGGCGCTGCTTGCGACCTGGTTGTCGACGCCCCGCGCCCTGTTCCGCTGAGCTACGACTATGTGACGACCTCGCTCGAGGGCACCGTCGAGCTCGCCATGCGCCGCGGCGAGGCCCCGCTCTACATCGTGCACTTTAGCCAGGACGCCGCACTTGCGACGGCGCAATCCCTCGCCAACTTTGGCATTGCCAGCAAGGAGCAGCGCGAGGCTATCAAGGAGGCGGCCAAGGGCACGAGCTTCTCGACGGCCTTCGGCAAGATCCTCAAGCGCTTGCTTGGCTGCGGCGTCGGCGTGCACCACGCCGGTATGCTGCCGCGCTATCGCCTACTGGTCGAGCGCCTGGCACAGCAGGGCCTACTGCCCGTCATTTGCGGCACCGACACACTCGGCGTCGGCATCAACGTGCCCATCCACACCGTGGTGCTCACCGCGCTCACCAAGTTCGACGGCTATAAGATGCGTCGCCTGCGCGCCCGTGAGTTCCATCAGATCGCTGGTCGCGCCGGTCGCTCGGGCTTTGACACCGAGGGCATGGTCATCGCCGAGGCCCCGGAGCACGAGATCGAGAACGCCAAGCTCATGGCCAAGGCGGGCGACGACCCCAAGAAGCTCCGCAAGATTAAAAAGAAGAAGGCCCCCGAGGGCTTTGTCACCTGGAACAAGCAGACCTTTGAGCGCCTGATCGAGACGCAGCCCGAAACGCTCAAGCCGCGTCTTCGCATCACACACTCCATGGTGATTAGCGTAGTCGAGCAGGGCGGCGACGCCCGAGCCCGCGTACACGACCTCATCGAGACAAGCCTGCAGACTCCCGAGGAAAAGGCAAAACTCGAGGTTCGTGCCGACGAGATCTTCGCCACGCTCATCGACTCCGGCGTCGTCGTGCGCACCGAGGTGCCGCCCGCGCCTGACGCTCCGGCTGACGCCGCACCAGACATCGACTATGCGCTGACGGTCGATCTGCCCGAGGACTTTGCGCTCGACCAGCCGCTCTCGCCGTTTTTGCTTGCCGCGCTGGAGCTGCTCGACCCCGAGAGTGAGACCTATACCATGGATCTGATCTCGATGGTCGAGGCAACGCTCGAGGACCCCAAGCAGGTATTGCGCGCACAGGAGCGCGCCGCGCGCGACCGCGCGATGGCCGAAATGAAGGCTGACGGCGTCGATTATGAGGAACGCCTGGAGCGCATCCAGGATGTCACCTACGAAAAGCCGCTCGAGGACTTGCTCGATGCCGCCTTCGACAAGTACTGCCAGGAAGTACCCTGGGCCAACGACTACCAGCTCTCTCCCAAGAGCGTCCTGCGCGATATGCTGGAAAGCGCGAGCGATTTTAAGGGCTATATCCAAAAGCTCGGCATCGCCCGCTCCGAGGGCATTCTGCTGCGCTACCTAGCCGAGGCCTACCGTTCCCTCGATCGCACCGTGCCCATTGAGAAGCGCGATGAGCGCTTGCGTGACATCATTTCGTGGCTCGGCTTTGTGGTGCGCTCGGTCGACTCGAGTCTGGTGGACGAGTGGGAGAACGCCGGCAACCCGACAGCCCTCGACGCCGCGCCGCCGCAGGGCATCGACGAGGTCGTGGCGGACCGCCGCGGCTGCACGTTGTTGGTGCGCAACGCGCTCTTCCGCCGCGTGACCCTTGCCGCCCGCGAGCACGTTCGCGACCTGGGCGAACTCGACGAGGACTGGGGCATGAGCGAGATCCGCTGGCAAAAAGCACTCGACGCTTACCACGAGCAGCACGAGGAAATCCTCACCGACGGAGATGCCCGCAGCGCCGCGATGTTTTCCATTGACGAGTCCGACGAGAAGACCGCGCACGTATGGCACGTGCACCAGATCTTTGCCGACGAGGATGGCGACCACGACTTTGGCATCATGGGCGATGTCGATCTGGACGCCACGCAAGACGGCGGCGAGGTCATCTTCAAAAACTACCGCGTCGGCTTTATCGAGGACCTGCTCGAGGACTAGCCGAACATACTGGAACGAAACGAAGCGGGGTCGCTGGCAACATCGCCAGCGGCCCCGCTTTTTGCGCGATACGCTATCCCCTACTCGGTATCCTCGACCTCATACGAATCCGCCTCGGCTGGCTCATCGTTTGTCTCTGTCGCAACTCCGCGCGCCTCGTCAAACGCCGCCTTCATGGTCTTGTTGCCCCACGTGAGCTTGCGAATGGTAAGATCGTCGGCCTTCTTGTTGGCTAGGCGCAGATTGTTCTCGGAGGACAGCAACGCCTCCTTGGTTTTCTGCAGATGGCTA
>DBFWDM010000120.1:0-2160 GCA_048484635.1 Collinsella sp. | reverse complement strand
GTGGAACGACGGCTCCAACACCCTGTGCGTCGAGCCCGGCAAGATCTGCGTCTACGCCCGCAACACCGTCACCAACGACGTGCTGTACAAGGAGGGCCTGGACCTTCTCGTCGTGCCCTCCGCCGAGCTCTCCCGCGGCCGTGGCGGCCCGCGCTGCATGAGCATGCCCTTCTGGCGCGAGGACCTCTAAGGTTTTCAAAGAACCGTGTGGTTCTTAATACAAACATCTAGCTGCCATTAGATGTCTCCCAATGGGGCGGTGCGGGTTTTCGCACCGCCCCAATCTTGTATGAGGTACGTCAACACGATTGGATGACTGCTTTTGTAAGGAGCTTGGCCATGAACATCAAGACAATTGGCGTTGAGGAGTGGCTTAACGTTTGGGAGAAGAGCGCTACGTGGGACATTGCTCAGTCGACGATCTCGTCGCTGACCATGGGCGAGCTTCGTGCGCTTGACGAGCAGGACGGCGCCACGTTCTACGAGCGCCTTGATCGCGAGAAGATGAACTACGGCTGGATCGAGGGTTCGCCGGAGTTTAAGGCCGAGGTCGCCAAGCTGTATCGTCGCGAGGTCAATCCCGATCACATTCTGCAGACCAATGGCTGCACGGGTGCCAACCTCAACGCCATCATGGCCGTGGTAGAGCCCGGCGACCATGTCATCGCCGAGTGGCCCACCTACGCGCCGCTCTACGAGATTCCGCGTACGCTCGGTGCCGAGGTCGAGTATTGGGAGCTTCGCGAGGAGCTCGGATGAAAACCCGATATCGATCAGCTCAAGCGCCTCGTTCGCCCCAACACGAAGCTCATCTGCATCAATAACGCATCGAACCCCATTGGTACGGTGCTTGATGCCGATACGCTCGGGCAGATTGCCGAGATTGCCCGTTCGGTGGGCGCCTACGTGCTGTGCGACGAGGTGTATCTACCGCTCGAGAACACCGAGTCCTTTATGTCGATGGCCGACGTGTATGAGAGGGCCATTGTCACCAACTCGGTGTCCAAGACCTATTCGACGCCTGCGGCCCGCGTGGGCTGGACCGTGGCCGACGAAGAGGTGTCCAACCGCATCCGTACCTATCGCGATTACACCATGATCTGCGGCGGCGTGTTTAACGATGCCTTGGCGACCTACGTGCTCGAGCACAAGGACAAGATTCTCGAGCGCAACCGCAAGATCGTGTTTGGCAACCGCGATATCGCACAGGCTTGGATCGATACGCAGCATCGTGTCTCCTGGACGGCTCCGCAGGGCGTGTCCACCTCGTTTATCCAGCTGGATATTCCCGAGGACGATGAGGAGTTCTGCAAGCGCCTGCTGTCCGAGAGGGGAGTGCTGCTGGTACCCGGTAGCCGCTTTGAGCTTCCCTGCGGAGCGCGCCTGGGCTACTGCGCGAGCGAAGATGTTCTTCGCGAGGGCCTGAGGCTTCTGGGCGAGGCACTGGCCGAGTTCGATCGCTAGCCCCTTGAGGTTCTCGAAGGCCTAAACCTTACTGGGCCCTAGGTGTACCGAATGCAGACCCGCTCCCTTTTGGGGAACGGGTCTGTTTGTCTTTGCCGCCGGAAAAGACAAGTTGTTACAAATGGAGACGCAAGATCTATCGGGTATTCGACGGACCTTATACTGAGCTTCCGGTGAACGGTATCCAACGTCTGGTAAACGGTAACCTGTTTGCCAAAAATGAATAGGACGAACTTTATTCTGAATAAAAATCAAAATGGTTGAGACACAGCAAGAATTGCGAATTCTATTCATATCGTTGCGCGAAATATGCAATTTGAGGGTGGTTTAACAAAGGTTAGTTTCAATTGATCTTGCGGTTAAAAAGCGTTTAAGCACGTAAATCCACTTTATTTAATCAAAGTATGCCATGCGTGAAGTATATGTGTATGCCGTTCACCCCTCATATAAAACCGTTCGGGGGCGAGGTGGAAGTATGGACTGATTTTGGATATAAATATGTCGTCAGCAATAACGCCTCACACGGAGGGGCGCTAACGAATCGGCCCTGACAGGGGCCCGAAAGAAAGGTAGGAGGCCATGACGAAAGGTCTGCACGTGCCTTCCGAGATCGGCAAGCTCAGGAAGGTCTGCCTGCACCGTCCCGGCGACGAGCTCCTCAACCTGCCGCCCGACGAGCTCGAGCGGCTCCTGTTC
>DBFWDM010000119.1:0-1057 GCA_048484635.1 Collinsella sp. | reverse complement strand
CCCCAGATAAAACCTGCCAAAACAAACCTGTCCCTTTTTGGTAGGTTTTTGCCTTGAGAGCGGTACCATACAGGCAATGTTTAAACGAGAAAGGTGGGCTCCCATGGAACCTAAGCAGTACTACATCGGCATCGACGTCGGCGGCACTTCGGTTAAGGAGGGCCTGTTCGACGAGGACGGCAACCTGCTTGCCAAGGCCAGCGTGCCCACGCCTCCTATCGTTGACGCCGCGGGCTTTGCCGCGGTGACCGAGGCTATCGACCAGGTGGTCGCCAAGGCACAGATTCCGCGTGCCTTTGTGGCGGGCATTGGCCTGGCCGTTCCGTGTCCCATCCCGGCGTCGGGCGATGCCAAGGTCAAGGCCAACATTGCCATTAACCTGCCCGAGCTGAGGGTCGCCATTCAGAAGCACTGCCCCGATGCGGTCGTTAAGTATGAGAACGATGCCAACGCCGCTGCCATGGGCGAGGCCTGGCTCGGTTCTGCCAAGGGCGTGCAGAACGTGGTGATGGTCACCATCGGTACCGGCGTGGGCGGCGGCGTTATCGTTAACGGCGACGTGGTATCGGGCGTTGTGGGCGCCGGCGGCGAGATTGGCCACATGTGCCTGAACCCCGACGAGGAGCGCACCTGCGGCTGTGGCGGCCATGGCCATCTGGAGCAGTATTCCAGCGCCACCGGCGTGGTGAGCAACTACCTTGCCGAGTGCAAGAAGGCGGGCGTCGAGCCCATTGAGCTCACCGGCCCCTCCGATTCCAAGGACGTGTTCCAGGCCTGCCGCGAGGGCGACAAGCTCGCGCTGGCCGCAGCCGACACCATGGCCGACTACCTTGGCCGCGCCCTGGCGCTTATCGCCAACGTGGTCGACCCCGAGATGTTCCTGATCGGTGGCGGCGCGTCCGCTTCGGCCGATGTTTATCTCGACAAGGTTCGCGAGCACTTTAAGCAGTACGCGCTCTCTGCCTCGCGCGAGACGCCCATTAAGGTCGCTTCGCTCGGAAACGACGCCGGCATCATCGGTGCCGCCTACGTAGCCCTGCGCGCCGCCGGTAAATAG
>DBFWDM010000118.1:0-20624 GCA_048484635.1 Collinsella sp. | reverse complement strand
TCGATGTTCTGCTGGTTCATGTCGCTCCCCTTTCTTTCGGGCGGGTTTCGACTGGTCTATATCGCAGATACTATCGCAGAAAAATGTTTCCGCAGGGTTAAAGCGTATCAAGCGCTCAAAAAACGTGCGCGAACAGGCAGTCTGACTTACGCGCGATCATAAAGGATCACTCCTTCGCGCTCGATTACCGCGGCAAGATCGTCATCAAGATGATCACTAGAGACGAGATCAACCTGCCTCCCGGTTTCTTTGCGCACCGCCTCGCCAAACGCCGACAGCGCAAAAAGACCAAAGCCCTGCTCGCGATCGACTTCGAGACGCAAGTCAATATCGCTATCGACATGTGCCTCGCCCCGGGCATACGAACCAAAAAGAATCACGGTTTTGATGGCGGGAATCGAGCTGGCTGCCTCGCGGACGGCGGACTCAATCTGGGCAGTATCCAAAATGCCCGTCGCGGCGCTTTCGCTCGCAGAGCTTTTACCAAGTGAGGGAACAAACGGCAGAGAGCGCTCGCGCAGCATCTGCCTCATAAACATATTGACCGCAACAGACGAAGTCATGCCAAGCTCTTCGCACAGTTCGGCAAATGAGTCTTTAATTGACGAGTCCACTCGCACACTCAGCACAGACGCAGCCATGGATACCTCCTGTATGACATTGTCTATATATTATCACACAGACTAGCGCGAGGTCGAGGCGCGGTGTTCGATGTGGCCGGGAATCTCGATGCGCTTGGGGGCGAGCTTTGCGGCCTCGCCCACGGTGGTGGTAACGACGTCGATGCGCTCGGACAGGCGCTCGACTACGCGCTCGGCAATGGTAAGGGTGTCTTGCGCGGCCGTGGTCACACCGCCAAAGAGCACATGGTTCCAGGGATAATCGTCAAACGTCGCGATTTTGAGCCCCGCCGGCAGCGAGGGACCAAGCTGCGCCAGCGCCTCGGTCAGACGCAGGAAAACCAGGCCGTTGACAGCAATGAGGCCGAGCTTTTTGCCTGCATAGCCGCGGATGGTCTCGTCCAAGCGGCCGACGCCCGAGGCGCCACCGTCGGCCAGGGTGACGACCTCGCCCGCAAGACCGCGGCGCGAAAGCTCGTCGGCAAAAGCCTCGGCGCGCTCGCGACGCACGGGGCTGTCATCGCTTGCCTCGGTGAGCAGGCACAGGCGCTCGCTGCCAGCGGCAGCCAAGGCGTCTACCAAGCCAGCGACCAGCTCACGGTTGTTAGATGTCACCAAATCGACACCGCCGGCGGCAACATCGCGGTCGAGCAGCACAACGGGTAAACGTCCCGCGGCAGCGGCGATTGCCTCGTCGTTACCGCCGCAGGTATTGACGACCAGGCCGTCCACGCCGGCGTCGATAAGCCTGGTGAGCGATTCGGCCTCTTTAGCGGGATCGTTGCCGCTAATGGCCGTCATAAGCGAGCAGCCGCGCGCGGCGGCACTGGCGGAAAGCCCTTCGAGCATGGCACTGGAGAACGGGTTGGCGATGTCGGCCAGGATCACGCCGATGAGGTTGGTGCGTGAGCTGCGCAGATTGCGTGCGGCGGCACGTGGGCGATAGCCGGTGCGCTCGATAACCGCCGCGATGCGAGCGCGGGTTTCCTCGGTCATCTGCCCGGGGCGGTTGTTGAGATAGCGCGAGACCGTGGCCGGGCTCACGCCCGCCTCGGCGGCAATGTCCTTGATTCTCATCTGCGCCATGGCGCACCCCGTTTCCCAATTGTCGGCAGCCTGAGCCATTTTAGGCATTTTTTTAAAAATCTCGCTTGCAAAACGTTGTAGATGAGTATACTACAACTCGAAACGAAACCGATTTCGTAAACCGATTTCGGCAAGCGTTGGCACGGTGGTGCAAAGATGCACCCTACCGTCTTGGCACCTCCGTGCCAACGCCATATCAAAGGTGTACGCACGAGCAAGAAGGAGCTGCGCGACCATGGGTAAAACGGTTCTTACCTTCGGCGAGATCATGATGAGGCTCTCGCCCAAAGACCATCTGCGCATTGAGCAGGCGACCGAGTTTGATGTCCGCTACGGCGGCGCCGAGGCAAACACCGCGCTATCCCTGGCCTACCAGGGCGACAAGGCCGCTTACGTCTCCGTTGTCCCGGCCAACCGTCTGGGCGAGTGCGCTCTGCGTTCGTTGAAGGTCTATGACGTCAACACCACGCGCGTCGTGCGTCAGGGCGATCGCCTGGGCTCCTATGTCTTTGAGGTCGGTGCCTCGCAGCGCGGCAACGGCTGCGTCTACGACCGCAAGTACTCTGCCATCAACATGGCCAAGCGCGACGTCTTTGACTGGGACGAGATCCTCAAGGGCATCGATGTCTTTTATTTCTCCGGCGTGACGCCTGCTGTCTCCGACGAGATGGCCGCTGCGTGCAAGGATGCCCTCACCGCTTGCCGCGCCAAGGGCATCACCACCGTGTGCGACGTTAACTATCGCGGCAAGATGTGGTCGCCCGAGAAGTCGCAGGCAACCATGAAGAAGCTCCTGCCGCTCGTCGACATCTGCATCGCCAACGACGAGGACGCACCCGCCGGTCTCGGCATGACCTGCGTCTCCGGCTCCCTTGCCCACGGCATCGAGGAACGCGACACCTACGTCGAGATGGCCCGTCAGATCTGTGCCGAGTACGGCTGTAAGAAGGTCGCCTCGGTCATCCGCAACATCTCCTGCGTCGAGCGCTCCATCTGGATGGGCATGCTCTTTGACGCCGAGAGCGGCGAGCACTGGTTCTCCCCTGCTCACGACGTGCACGTGCTCGAGGGCGTTGCCGCCGGCGACGCTTTCAACGCCGGCTTGGTCCACGCCCTCATCAACGACTTTGATCCACAGGACGCCGTCAACTACGCGATTGCGGCCTCGATCCTCAAGCTCACCATCAAGGGCGATTCCAACCTGGTGACCGCCGACGAGATCGCCGCTGTGGCCAACGCCGCCGACGGTGGCACCCGCGTCGCCCGTTAATTCGTTCCCCATTCCGCGGGCCGCAGCTTTCCAATCCCATACCCCTGCGGCTCGCTCCCCGATTCCTCCGACCGGGCAAAACCACCAGTCCCATTCCGGTTTTGCCTGGCATTCCCTACATGACTGGTCGAGCAGCCGGTTTTGGAATTGCTTGAACCCCAAGCAGTGCCTCCGATAACCAATCCAAAATCGGCTCCCGACCAGCACATTTGGCAATCACGCGCCCATGCGCGCCTTACATCGAAAGGAACATCATGTTCGATCAGTTCTACACCACGCTTGAGTCCCTGGGCATCGTGCCGGTCGTTGTGCTCGACAAGGTCGAGGACGCCGCACCGCTCGCCCACGCCCTTATGGCAGCCGGCACGAAGTCCGCCGAGGTCACCTTCCGCACCGCCTGCGCCGCCGAGTGCATCACCGCCATGGCCGAGGCCGAGCCCGAGATGTGCGTCGGTGCTGGCACTGTCCTGACCGTCGAGCAGGTTGAGCAGGCCCGCGCCGCCGGTGCCAAGTTCATCGTCTCCCCGGGTTACAACGAGGACGTCGTGAAGCACTGCATCGATATCGACCTGCCCGTGCTGCCCGGCACCGTGACCCCCTCCGAGGTTACCGCCGCCGAGAACCTGGGTCTCAAGGTCACCAAGTTCTTCCCCGCGTCCCAGTATGGCGGCCTGAACACCATCAAGGCCCTCGCCGCTCCGTTTGTCGGTCACCGCTTTATGCCTACCGGCGGCGTGAGCACCGCCAACGTCGAGGAGTACCTGAGCTCCTCCGCCATCATCGCCTGTGGTGGCACCTGGATGGTCAAGCCGGCCCTGTTTGCCGACGGCGACTTCTCCAAGGTCAAGCAGATCGCCCGCGAGGCCATGGACGTCGTCAAGAAGGTCCGCGGCTAGGTTTAGCTCTCTATCGTGAAAGGGGGCGTGCCCTAGACCTCGCCCCCTTTCTTTTAAAGCGGCTCGGAAGCGCGCCGTTTCCGTCACGAACAAGAACCAAAACCGTCTTGTATGCTGATAGAACGTGACGGAAGCGGCACGCCCCCGAGCCGCTTTGCCTACTCGGCTGGCAGTCGCGCTCAACTGAGCCACTTCGGTAAAAACCGAGCCACCAAAACAGCTGCGGCGCCGTCTGGAGGAATGGACCCTTGCTTCCGGTCTTTTCCTCCAAGCGGTGCCGCAGCTTTGTGCCCCGGTTACGCCCCAACGCAGTTGCGGTGAAATAGGGACTGTTTGCGCCACCTAGGCCGCAAAACAGTCCCTATTTCACCGCAACTTATATGGGGATTGATTAGATGAACGAGTCTTTGGACAGCTCAAAATAGTCGGGATGCAAGGCGATAACCGGGCCCTGTTCCTCGGGCATCAGGTGCAAGTGCGTCTCTGCCAGATAACTCGCCGCATCGGTATCGCCCCTCTTAATGGCCTCGAGAATCCGGCGATGCTGCCGACGAATCGGCTCCCAATCCAGATCCTGCGACACCATACGCAACCAGTTGTATCGCTCAAAATGCGTGTTGACGCTCTTCATCCAATCCCACAACATGTGACGGCCGGCAATCACGAAACACGTCTCATGGAACAGGTTATCCAGGTCGAAAAAGCAACGCGTTTCGCTATGGTCGAGCGACTCGGACTCGGCAAGAATCTGCTCAAGCCGATGCTTTTGCTCGGGCGAGGCGGCCGAACAGCATTTAATAAGCACGCTTCTCTCGAGTTTCTCGCGCAAGAAACAAGCATTCTCGGCGCGTTCCATGCTGATCTTAGAAACGTAGGTGCCGCTTTTGGGACGCGTTTCCACCAGCTCCTGCTCGCGCAGGCGCACAAAGGACTCGCGAATGGGCGTGCGCCCGATTCCCGTCTCCTTTTCCAGACCAATCGCCGAAAGGCGCGTGCCGGGCTTGAGCTCGGCATAGATGATCTTGGAGCGCAATGCGTTGTATGCCTGATCTTGCAGGCTCTGATAATGCTGGTGCTGTTCCATAAAGCCCTCGGATGAAGCCTCGGTTAATCGAATACCACCATGCAATACTATCGCATCCCCCGCCCCATCATAAGTTGCGGTGGAATAGTTCCTGTTCAAGGCCTTCAGCAGCAAAAACAGGAACTATTCCACCGCAACTACAGCCAACGAGTTGTTACGATTAGGTGAACGTTCACTTTTTATTGTTTTTCTCTTTGCAAATAGAATCCCGTGCGTATACTAAGGCTCAAACGAAACCGATTTCGTCGAGCGTGAGCAATAGGATGCTAAGACGCACCCTACCATCTTGGCATCCTATTGCCCACGCAATGTCATTTGCTTTCCTCCCGTCTCTCTGGCCCTTCAGTCCCATTCCGGCACAGCGAGACACTTCCTAGACAACTGACTGTGGGGCCGGCTTTTCTGCTTTAACAGCAGTGCCTCCGATAACCCTCTTTTGCCGGTCCGGGTCAGTTTTTTCACACAACCGAAAGGACGGGTAGCGACATGCGACCGCTCATCATCATGAATGGCGAGAAGATCGATTGGTTCCATACCGTCATCAGGATGCTGATGTGTCTGGCGGGCGTTGCAGTACTGGCACTCGGCATGAGTCTCCAGACGGCATCTGGCCTGGGCGTCGCCGCGCTCACGTGCTTTGCCACAACCCTATCCATGCTCACGGGCAAGACGCTCGGCTTTTGGATCACTGCTACCTATGTCGCCTACATCGTGGCACAATTCACTATCTTGCGACGCGAGTTCCAGCCGCGCATCCTGCTCGAGCTGTGCTTCTCAACGCTCATCGGCGGCTTCACCGACTTCTTCATGGCGGTCAACCCGCTGCATCCCGCAGCACTCCCCATACAGGTTGAGACCATGCTGCTCTCCCTCGCTGTCACTGCATTTGGCGTAAGTCTCGTCGTCAACATGGGCGTTGTCCCCAACGCGCCCGACGGCCTGGTGCAGGTCATTGCCGAAAAGATTAAACGCCGCTTTGGCGACGTAAAAGTCGTGTTCGACTGCTCGCATGTCGCCGTGTCTCTCGTTCTGTCGCTCGCGCTCATGCACAACCTGGGCGGCTTTGGCGTGACCACCGCCATCTCGGCGCTGTTCTTGGGCCATGTCATCAACATCGCTAATAAGCTGTTCGCCCAGCGCTTTGTGCGCGCGGCATTCGGGAAATAGCACCACCGTAAGAACCCGCAAACAGCGCTATACGTTGCTATATCTCACTATACTTTGCTATATCTTGCTATACTTTGCTATATCTTGCTATATCTTGAGCAAAGGTGGCTCACATGCAAACAAACCCTTTTAAGCCCACAGCAGGTAAAACACCTCCCACGATTATCGGCCGCGAAGATGTACTTGAAGAATTCAGTGAAGGCCTCACCAACGGGCCTGGTGCCCCTGGGCGCCTAATGCGCATAGCCGGCGTCCGTGGAACGGGCAAGACGGTCCTCCTTGACGAGTGCTCACGTTTGGCGCAAAGCCGTGGCTGGACGGTCATAAAAGAGGTCGCAACCGAGGGACTTTGCCAGCGCATTCTCGAACAGCTGCAGCCCAAATTCCAGGCCAAACACGCCAGATTTGAGCCCACCGTAGCTGGCATATCCATCGGCAGCATAGATATTGAGCGAATCGGCCCATCGCTACGCGACGCCATGAGACAGACAATAACCAAGAATGGAAACGGCCTGCTCATCACTCTCGACGAGGTTCAAGACGCAGAGCTCGATGAGGTCCGAACGCTCTCCATTGCGATTCAGCAGGTTATCGGCGAAGACCTTGATATCGCCTTTGTTTTTGCTGGGCTGCCTTCGATGATTGAAAGCATCATCAACGGAAAGACACTTACGTTTTTGCGCCGTGCCCTCCCCTTTGATCTGAAGGCTGTGGCAGTAACCGAAGTGTCGTACTCCCTCGAGGAAACCATTGAAGCGTCTGGCATGGAGTTGCAGCCAGGTATTGCCGGCCAACTTGCCGAGGCAACGCAAGGCTATCCTTTCATGATCCAACTCGTTGGATACTACGCATGGCAGTTGGCAAGACGCGCACATACAGCGATTATTGGAGAAGAAGAAGCCGAGCGTGGCATTGCAACGGCACGCGAACGCTTCTGCGCCATGGTGATTGAGCCCGCGCTGCAGCGCATTCCGCCCACGTGCATCGCTTATCTGCTGAGCATGGCGTCTTTGGGGCAGACGAGCTCGACCAGCATGGTTGCCGGTGCCCTAAACAAAACGCCTCAACAGGTGAGCTCCGTCCGCAGCCGCCTGTTAAGAGAATCGATTATCGAGGCTCCTTCGTACGGCAAGGTCTCATTTGCCATCCCCTACATGCGCGACTACCTCTACGAGCACAAAGCCGAACTGGAAGTTGAACTGTAGAAACGACAACTGCCCTGCAAGATGAAAACCGTTCCAGGAGCACTTCTTTGCCAACGCCACCGACGAGGCCATCATCGCCAAGGTCAAGGAGCTCCTGGGCCCTAATCGGACTATCTGCGCCTTCCCGTCGAACGCAGGCGGCGGCTGCCCAACACACAGGGCAGCCGCCGCTTTTTGCAATCGATTGGTGCAAAGGGGTTGGCTAGAGGGCGCAGGCAACCTTGTAGCCATCGCCGATGGCATCGCGGATGTTGCCACACTTCTGGGCATCGCCCAGCACGTGGGTGGCAACACCGGCTGCAGCCAAGTCGTCGGCCAGCTTGGTATTGGGACGATAGCCCATGGCAAGTACCAGCGTATCGGCATCGGCGATGGTGTGGATCTCGCCGTCCTTTTCGTAGCTGATGGCATCCTCGGTAATCTCGGTCACCTTGGCCTCGGTCAGCACGTGAACGCCCTTGGAGAGCATGCGCGTGATGAGCACCGCGCGACCGGCGCCGCCCTCGTTGGCGGCGAGCGTCTTGGTCATCTCGATGACGGTGACGTCGCGATTGGCCGGCGACAGATCGTTGACCAACGGGGCCAGGTAGTCGGCCGTCTCGCAACCGACGGTGCCGCCGCCCACGATGACAATCTTCTTGCCCGGGAAAGCTTTGCCACCAAGCAGGTCATCAGCCGTCATAACCTGCTTAAAGCCCTGCATGAAGGCCGGAGCGATGGGCTCGGCGCCATAAGCCAGGACGACCTCATAGCCGGCATAGTCGCGCTTAATGTCCTCGGCAGTAAGCTCGGTGCCAAATATGCACTTCACGCCCGCCTCGGCCAGACGACGGTACTGATACTTGATCACGCGGGTGAGCTCTTGCTTTGCTGGCGGAACGGCCGCGATGCGCATCTCGCCGCCCGGCTCATCCTGCTTGTCCACGAGCACCACGTTATGGCCGCGCTTGGCGGCAATGTAGGCTGCCTCCATGCCCGCAGGACCAGCGCCCACAACCAGCACGTTCTTAGCCTCGGCGGCAGGCTCGTAGCCGGCCTCGTCGCGCTCCACGTCCGGGTTGACGGTGCAGGAGATGCGCTTGCCGAACATGATGCCGTTCAGGCAGCGCAGGCAGCCGATGCAGGGGCGGATGTCGTCGGCGTTGCCGGCAGCGGCCTTGTTGCAGAACTCGGCATCGCACAGATTGGCGCGGCCCATCATACAGATGTCGGCAGCGCCGTCCTCGATCAGCTCCTCGGCAATCCAGGCCTCGTTGATGCGGCCGACCGTGGCGACGGGAATGTTGACGTGCTTTTTGATCTCGCGCGAGCAGGCGGCATGCGAGGCCTGCTGCGTACCGGCGGCGGGAATCGCGGAGCCGCGCTTGATGGTGGTACCGCCCGACACGTGAATCATGTCGACGCCGGCCTTCTCCAGACGGCGCGAGACGTAGATCATGTCATTGAGGGTCAGGCCGCCATCGGTGTACTCATCGCCCGAGATGCGGACGTCGATGATAAAGTCCTTGCCGCAGCGCTCGCGAATCTCGGCAATGACCTCGAGCAAGAAGCGCATGCGAGCGTCGAGCGAGCCGCCGTACTCATCGGTACGCTTGTTATAGAGCGGGGTCAAAAAGCCGCCGAGCATGCCGTGGGCGTGCGCCGCATGGACCTCGACGCCATCGACGCCGGCCTTCTGCATACGCACGGCAGCGTCGCCAAACTGATGCGTGAGCTCGTGGATCTCATCGACCGTGATAGGACGCGGTGCCTCGCGGGCATAGGACGGTCCCACGAAGGACGGAGCGATCAGGCGCGGCGTGCCCGGAATGTTAAAGGCCATGTAGGCGGGGTGGAAGAGCTGCGGCATGATCTTGCAGCCGTACTCGTGGACGGCCGCGGCGAGCTTTTCCCAGCCGGGGATAAACGTATCGTCGTAGCAGCACATGTCACCCGGCAGATAGGTATAGGTGGGCTCGACCGTCACGACCTCGGTGATGATGAGGCCCACGCCGCCCTTGGCGCGAGCACGGTAATGATCGACCAAGTCGTCGGTCACATAGCCGTGATCGGCCAGGTTGGTAGATACCGGCGGCATAAAGACGCGGTTCTTGACCTCGGTCGTACCGACCTTGATCGGGCTAAAGAGCATCGGGTAGGCGGATGACTCCATACAGGGTTCCTTTCGTTTGAGCCGCTCGGCGGCAGTTGCTAACGTACCTATCGTATCAGTATCCGCCGCATTCGCACTCGCTCGCACTCCCCACCTTCAATCCCGACCCTCACAAAAAAGTTGCGGTGGAATACGGAGTAGATAAGGCCTTTGACAGCCAAAACAGTCCGTATTTCACCGCAACTGATGGGCGGGATGGAGTTAGAGGCCCAGGTAGGCAATCATGCCTTCGACGGCGAGCTTGGCACCAGCTACGGCATGGACCACGGTGAGCGGGCCGTTGACCACGTCGCCGGCGGCAAAGACGCCAGGCACGGTGGTCATGCCATGCTCGTCGACCGAAAGCAGGCCGCGATGGTCGGTCTCCAGACCGCCCGTTGTAAGCACGAGCTTGTCCTTGGGCACCTGAGACGCCGCAATCACAACCGTGTCGGCGGACACGCGGTCGAGCTCTTCCTCGTAGCCCACCACATTGTTGTCCTTGTCAAAGATAGCCGTCTCGAACACCGGACCGTTATCATCGATGGCGCAGATCGCCTTGCCGCGCACAATCTCGGCACCGTCAAGCTCGGTCAACTCCACCTCGTCGTCAATCGCAGAGATATGGCGCGAACGGGCATACACAGTGACCTTGCGGGCACCCGAGCGAAGCGCCGTACGGGCCACATCCATGGCTACGTTGCCGGCACCGATTACGGCCACGTTTTCGCCGATCGCCACGCTCGTGGGGTCAACGAGGTAGTCGATGCCAAAGAGCACATTGCCGCGCGACTCGCCGGGAATACCCAGCTTTCGAGCTCGCCAGGTGCCGGTACCAACAAAGACCGCATCGTAGCCGTCGCGCAGCAGGTCGTCGATGTGGAGCGCACCGCCGATGGTGGTCGAGGGGCGAACGCGCACGCCGAGCGAGCACATCACGTGGCGGTACTTTTGCACGAGCGAACGCGGCAGACGGAACTCGGGGATACCGTACTCCAGCACGCCGCCGATCTCGGGCCGCTGCTCAAAAACAGTGACGGCGCAACCCAGCTGCGCCATCTTAATTGCCACGGTAATGCCGGCTGGGCCGGAGCCGACCACGGCGACCTGCTTGCCGCGCGACGGCGCGGGTCTCCACTCTTTGCGATCCAAATACGCCGTGGAGATATAGTTCTCGATGCTCGAAAAATGCACGGGCGCGCCCTTGCGGCCCTGAATGCAAGCGCCCTCGCACTGGCCCGAATGATTGCACACCATGGGGCAGACCGCGCTCATGGGATTGTTCTGGAACAGTAGCTCGCCCGCCTCTTGCAGACGGCGCTGCTTAAAGAGGTCGATAACCTGCGGAATGGGCGTCTGCACCGGACAGCCCTTTATTTGACAGAACGCCTTTTTGCAGCCCAGACAGCGATTTGCTTCCTCAACGATGTGGATAGCCACGCAATTCCCCTCTATCGACCTGGACGAAATCGGCTTCTTAAACCAATTTGCCCGAATTTATAACCATAGATACGTCAACAGTGCGGAAAAGGGCACCGAAAAGCATCTCACAAACGCGCAGTAGCAACCCTTCCCTCGCACGGAGCCACTGTGCAGCCCCGTCATCGAGATCAAAAGATTCGCCACCCCTACGAATGGCGAATCTCTCTACAGGCAGACGCCGTCTTTCCAGATACTGATCTCGTGGCAGCCGCGGCGCTCGGCACTCGTTAGCTTACCGCTCGCTGTATCCAGTACCAGCTGATACAGGTCGCGGGCAGCCTCGTCGAGTGTGCGTTCGCCTGTGGCAATCACGCCGGCGTTAAAGTCCATCCAGTTGGCCTTGTGGTCGCACAGACGCTGATTGGTGAACACCTTGAGGGTGGGCGCCGGTGCACCAAACGGCGTGCCGCGTCCAGTCGAGAACAGAATCACGTGACAGCCAGCAGCCGTCAACGCCGTGGTGGATACCATGTCGTTGCCCGGGCCGCACAGCATGTTCAGGCCATGCTTGGTGACCTGACCGGCATACGGCAGCACGTCGACGATGGGTGCGGAGCCGCCCTTTTGCACGCAGCCGCAACTCTTGTCCTCGAGCGTGGTGATGCCACCATCCTTGTTACCGGGACTCGGGTTCTCGTAGACCACCTCACCATGGCTAATAAAGTAATCCTTAAAACCGTTAAGCATGTCAGAGGCAGCGTTAAAGACCTGCTCGTTCTCGCAGCGATCGAGCAGGATGCTCTCCGCGCCAAACATCTCGGGCACTTCGGTGAGCACCGACGTGCCGCCACGGGCGACGACCATATCGCTCACGCGACCGATCGTGGGGTTGGCGGTAATGCCCGAAAGACCGTCAGAGCCGCCGCACTTAAGACCAATAACCAGCTCTGAGGCCGGAATGGGCTCTCGCTTGGCCTGCTTGGCCAGGTCAGCCAGCTCGGACAGAATCTTGTGGCCCTCGATCTGCTCGTCGGCTACATCCTGGCAGGTGAGAAAACGAACGCGCTCGTGATCGAAGTCACCGAGCTCGTCGAGCACCTGCTGATGCGTGCAGTTCTCGCAACCGAGCGACAAGAACAGCACGCCCGCGGCGTTTGCGTGACGCGACAGCGCCACCAGCAGACGACGGGTCTGGGCATGGTCGGCGCCGGTCTGTGAGCAACCGAACGGATGCGGGAAGTAATAGACGCCCTCCAACGAGCCCTCGACCAGGTCCTGAGCCTGCTCGCACATGGCACGAGCGACTTCGTTGACGCAACCGACGGTGGGAATGATCCAAAGCTCATTGCGCGTGGCGGCACGACCGTCGGCACGGCGGAAGCCCATAAAGGTCTCGGCCTCGACCGGCTCAACGACCGGATGTGTCGGATTGTAGACGTACTCGATCTCACCCGAGAGGTTGGTCTTCACGTTGTGCGTGTGCAGCCACTGGCCGGGCTGAATGTCCTTCGTCACGTGGCCGATGGGAAGACCGTACTTGATGACATCCTCACCGGCTGCAATGGCGCGCACGGCCATCTTGTGACCCTGCGGGATATCCTCCGCGGCAACGACCTCGCCCACGCCGGGAACCTCGACGGCAGCACCCTTGGCGAGCGGCGACAGCGCAACGATGACGTTGTCGGCCGGATTGATCTGGATAGTGTTCATTACAAAGAGTCCTAACCCTACAGGTTGAGCAGAAGTCGAGTGACGCCCGCCAGTTACCCGGCGGGCGTACAGAAGGATTTAGGCCTGAGCGTTCGCGAACGCCTGCTTGGCGCCCTCGGAGCGCACGACGGCGAGAGCGTTGACGACAAACTCCTCCAGGCCGGCGATCTGCGTAAGATCCTCGCCCCACATTTGCTCGTTGGAGAGCACATCGTGCACCAGCTCGGCGTCGTCGGCGCCGGCGCGGGCAGCGTAGAAGTCGAGCACGAAGGCGTCGTCCTGAGCGGTGTACTCGGTGCCGTCAGAGCGACGCAGGTGCAGGCCGTCACCCTCGCGGGACACGAGCTCCTGCGTGTAGAAGGAGATGAGCGTGGCCAGGCTCGTCGCCAGGCACTTGGGCAGGTTGCCGGTCTCGGCAACGTAGTCCTTGAGCGTAGGCAGGTCGCGGGCACGCCACTTAGCCGTAGAGTTGAGGCAGATGGAGAGCAGCGCGTGGTCGATAAACGGATTGTCGAAGCGGTTCTCGACGGCGGCGGCAAAGGCCTTGCAATCCTCGACATCCAGGTCGGTGGCGAGCGTCGGGATGACCTCGTCGTAGAGCATGGTGTTCATGAAGCCGCGGACGGTCTCGTCGTGCATGCAATCGCGCACGATATCAAAGCCGGCAACCCAGGAACCCGGAACAAAGGCGGTGTGGGCGCCGTTGAGGATGCGGACCTTGCGCTTCTTGTACGGGGTGACGTCGGGGGTCACAAAGACACCCGGCAGACCGGCCTTCACGAAGGGCAGACGCTCCTTGAGCGACTCGTCACCCTGGATGCCCCACATCTGGAAGGGCTCGCGCACGGCCAAGAACGGATCCTCATAGCCCAAGCGCTCGGCCACGGCAGCGGCCTCCTTGGGATCGCGGATGCGACCCGGAACGATGGTGTCGACGAGCGTGGTGCAGACGGTGCAGTCGTTGGCCATCCACTGCGAAAACTCGTCCTCCCAGCCCCAGTCACTCACGTACTGGTTCATAATGCGCAGCAGCTCCTCGCCGTTATGGTCGATGAGCTCGCAGGCGAGCACGATGACGCCCGGCTTGCCGGCAGCCCAGCGGGCATGGAGCACCTGGGCAAGCTTGGCAGGGAAGCTCGCGGGGGGCATGTCGTCGGCCTTGCAGGACGGATCGTAGGCGATACCGGCCTCGGTGGTGTTGGAGACGATAATCTCCAGGCCGTCGGAAACGGCGACTTCCATCATGGCACGGTAGTCAGCCTCGCGATACGGATTGAGGCAACGGCTGCAGGCGCTGATCACGCGGGAATCGTCAACCGTGTCGCCGTTCTCCTTGCCGCGCACCAGTACGGTGTACAGGCCATCCTGGGCATTGATACCATCGGCGAAATCGAAGGCGCCGCTGATGGGCTGCACCATGACGACCTTGCCGTTCCAACCGGTGGCCTCGTTGCCCATATCGAAGAAACGATCGACGAAGGCGCGCAGGAAATTGCCCTCGCCAAACTGCAGGACCTTCTCGGGGGCGTCCTTGGGCAGCACGTAGCCCTCGTAGCCGATCTTCTCGAGCGTCTCGTAGCTGATGTTATTCATAGAGGTTTTCCTCTCAACTCAAGTCCCGGTACGGCATCGCCGCACCGGGTTGCATTCATGATTTTTCAAGCAGCGGGGCTATTTATCGATCGTCTCGATAGTGCTCTCGCCGATCTTGCCGCGCTCCCAGCGACCATTCGACAGGTCGTTGAAAATGGAATTGAACTTCTTCTCGGTAATGTCGTAGAGAGCGAAGATAATCAAGGCTGCTACCAGAAGGGCGCAGGCGGGATAAATCGTCAGAGCGCCCTTGATGCCAAGCAGCGTGGCAGCCGTCTGGGGCTTATTTGCCACATATCCGGTAAGGGCAAGGATGCCGCCGGAAATGATCGCGGCAAGGGATTGCGCAAGCTTACGAGAAAAGTTGAACGCGGCGTAGGTCGTACCCTCCTTGCGGATTCCCGTGTGCCATTCACCGTAATCAATAACATCGGAAACCAAGTTCCAGGTGATACCGTTGGGGATGGCAAGCGCGACGTAGCCGATGGTGACGAAGATGATGAACGTCACGGTATTGGTCGGCAGGATGAAGTTGAGGCCGTTTGCCACGGCACCGACGATAAAGCAGGCAACGCACGTGCGCTTCTTGCCAAAATGCTTGACGAGCGTCGGGATGGCGAGAATGGCGACAACCGACGTTCCGATCATGATGCCGTTGACAACGGGCTGCAACGCGATGTTACCCAGGTTGTACTGGCAGAAATACACCATCATGGTGTTGTTGGTGTTCATGGCCGAAATGGTAAACAGCGTAAGCAGGATAACTGCTCCCAGGTTCTTGTTGGTGAAAACGACCTTGAAATACGTGCTGAATGCGCTCGACTTCTTGCCGGCCTTTCCCGCAGCCTTCTCCTCGGCCTGTCGATCGATACGGATATGCTCGCGCGTTCCCAAAAAGCAGATGGCGAATCCGGCGATGCCGCACAGTCCCATGACGACAGCTGCAATCGTATAGCCGTGCGGATTGCCGTCGAGCGTGTCGCCACCCGCAAAGAACAGGACCAATGGGATGAACGCTACGCCCGTGATGAGCTGTGCGCAAAGCGAACCGGCCTGGCGCGTTGACGCCATGTGCGCGCGGTCATCGACGTCACGCGTCATTACCGTGGCCAGAGATCCGTACGGCACGTTGGTGAAGCTGTATACGACGCCCCAGATCATGTAAGTTATCAGCGCATAGGCAATTTTACCTGCCATGGGAATATCGGGCGCAGTGAAGGTCACCACGGTTAGAACGGCAAGGATCACGGCCGAAACCATCATGACCGGACGAAACCGACCGTGCTTGCCAATCTTCTTTCTACCGTCGACGAATGCCCCGGCAATCGGGTCCATGAACGCATCGAAAATCTTGGTGACGGCGAAAATCAGGCTCACTACGCCTGGCGAAATCAGGCAGATGTCAGTGTAGAACTTGGTTAGATATGCTTGACCAAGATCGAACATGAATCCGTTGCCCAAATCGCCAAAGCCATAGCAGATTTTCTCACGCCAGCTCAGCTTGATATCCTGCGAGCTCTGCATCGATCCCGAATCCGCCTGAGCAGACACGATCTGCTCGTTTTTCTGTTGCCCTGTTCCCATATGGTCCCTCCCCTTTTGCAACCGATTTCACCAATCGGAGCACATACAGATCTATGCCTCGGCAGTGTCCAGATCGAAGCCAAAGTAGCGAACGGAATTGTTGTAGCTGATATCGCGCACGATGGTGCCCAGCAGCTCCATGTCGGCCGGATACTTGCCCTGCTCGACCCACTCGCCGATCACGCTACACAGCACGCGACGGAAATACTCGTGGCGCGGATAGGACAGGAAGGAGCGGGAGTCGGTGAGCATGCCGACAAAGTTGCCCAGGACGCCCTCGTTGGCCAGAGCCGTGAGCTGCTCGCGCATACCGACCTCGTTGTCGTTGAACCACCAGGCGGAACCGTTCTGGATCTTACCGGCAGTCGGAGCCTCCTGGAAACAGCCCATCACGGTATCGATCATGGTGTTGTCGATGGGATTCAAGCTGTACAGGATGGTCTTGGGCAAGCCGCAGGTCTCCTGGATGGAGTTGAGGAAATCGGCGAGCTGGTCGGACGGCGTGTAGTTGGAGATGCAGTCATAACCGGTATCGGGGCCGAGCTTGGCAAACATGGCGCGGTTGTTGTCGCGCTTGCAGCCAAAGTGCAGCTGCATGGCCCAGCCCAGGCGGACATACTCGCCGGCGACAAACTGCATAAAGGCGGTCTTGTACTTGAGGACCTCTTCCTCGGTGAGCGGCTCGGCAGCCAGGCCCTTGGCAAAGATGGCCTCAATCTCATCGGCGGTAGCCGGGACATACATAACGTAATCGAGTGCGTGGTCGGAGGCGCGGCAGCCCAGCTCGTGGGCAACATCGTAGCGCTTGGAGATGGCGGACTTCATGCCCTCAAAGTCGCTGACCTCAATGCCGGCAACCTCGGAAAGGTGCTTGCAGTAGTCGGCGAACTCCTGGCCGCGCTCGATGCGCAGAGCGGCGTCGGGGCGCATGGCGGGAACGACCTGAACGTCAAAACTGTCATCGGCGGCAATCTTCTTGTGCCACTCAAAGCTGTCGGCGGGGTCATCGGTAGTGCAGATCATGCGGACGTTGGACTGCTTGATCAGGTTGCGGCAGGTAAAGCTGGCCTCGGCGAGCTTGGCGTTGGCAAGGTCCCAGACCTCCTGGGCAGTCTTGCCATTGAGGACGCCCTCGTAGCCAAAGTAGCGCTTAAGCTCCAGGTGGCTCCACTCAAAGACGGGGTTGCCAACGCAGCGACCCAGGGTCTCGGCCCACTTTTGGAACTTCTCGCGAGCAGGGGCGTCGCCAGTGATAAAACGCTCGTCGACGCCGTTGGCGCGCATCAGGCGCCACTTGTAGTGGTCGCCGCCCAGCCAAACCTCGGTAATGTTCTCGAAACGCTTGTCCTCCCAGATCTCCTTGGGAGAAATGTGGCAATGGTAGTCGACGATGGGCATGCCCTCGGCAAAGTTGCGGAACAGCTCCTCACCGGTCTTGGTGCTCAGCAGGAAATCCTGATCGTCCATAAAGTTTTTCATCAAACAGCCCCTTTGCTGGCAAGGCGGGCGCACAATACGCTCGTCATCCTCTAGGTGAACGTTCACCATCTTAGTGCAAAATGCGTTACAAGGTGAACGTTCACCTAACCATCATGGGGCGAACGGTAGGTTTTGACCGCTTAACGGTTGCCGAGCCATGGACCCTGCGTTGGATCGGCACAAAGAAAGGCCACTGACGGCAGATTCGCCATCAGCGGCCTTCGAAACAATTTTTCAATCCCCAGCCAAAAAGTACGCGGCAAGTAGGGAACTCCCTAAACGCATTAGATTCCGGCGAGCTCGCAGTAACGATCGACGTTGCTGGCAAACACCATCTCAACAGCCCCCTTTTGCACAGGCTCCGCCGGCGTCTTTCCCCACAGCAGGTAATCGCCTAAGGTCTTGGCGCCACGATATGCCAGACTCACCGGGTCCTTGTAGACGATGTTGGTAAAGATGCCCCGACGCAAAGCCAGCGCACTTTCTGGGAACAGGTCGTTGCCAATCACCATTACTTCGCCGGCCTTGTTAGCCGAGACAAGCGCATCGGCAATCAGCTCAGAGCCCACGGCGAACACGCTGCAGATCAACTCGGGGGCTTCCGATGACTTTAGACGCTGGTTGAGCTCGTGCTCGAGCTGCTTGACCTGGGCATGAGCACCGGTCAGATCCTCGACCTGCCAGGGAACATTGTGCTCGCGAAGGTAATTGTGGAAGGCGCGAGCGGTCAAATAGTGCGAGTCGGTGTAGGGGTCGCCCGCCAATAAAAGCACGCGGGTATCGGTCCCAGAAGCGTGAACCAGGTTGGCCGCCTGCTCGGCCATCAGGCTTCCCGCCGTGGAGTAGTCGGCCAAACTAGCGCCCAGGCGATCGAGGTGAGGGCGGTCGCCGTCAACGAGCTCAATCGTCACGCCCGCCTCGGCGATCTGCCCCAAAAGCTCAGTCGCACGATCGTCGCCCGGCGTATAGGCGAGCAAGCCATCAATCTTCTCGCCCACCTGCAGACGCTCGTCGATTTGCTCAAGTGCATCAGCGTAGCCGCCCACGCCAAATTCAACGCGTTCAACGGTAATGCCCTGGTCGATGACCTCTTGCTCAAAGCGATTGCAGCCTTCCCATAGGTAACGATAGAAATAAGCGCCCTCACGCGATGCGCATGGCAGACAAAACAGCAGATTGATGTCCTTACGACGCAGGCTCGAAGCGCTCGTGTTGCGGTGATAGCCCATCTCCTCAGCCTTAGCATTAACCTTGGCACGTACAGACTCGCTCACGCCGGCCTTGCCCGTAAGGGCCTTATGCACGGTGTTAATGGAAACGCCAAGCTCGGCGGCTATGTCCTTCATGGTGACGCGTGCGCTCATAGGGTTACTCCGGTACAGACGGGCAGCTAATAAACAATTGAGTTAACGATACCCCAAAATAACCCAGCAACTCGCCAAGCCCGCCCTCAAAAGCGAAAAACGCTCCGCGAACGGATGCTCGCGGAGCGTCTGGGCCTTATTTGATGCCGCGGCCCAGGTCTTCGGCAATCTTATCCACGCCCTTAAGCGCGGCACAGGTCTTTTTGTTGGAGCAATGCCCCGTGCAAACGCCACCCTGAGCGCAGTCGGCGCAGGTGCCCTTGCGGTAGATGCGCACGCACACGGCGACAAACGCAATACCGATAACGGCCAGCACAACAATATCGATAGGTGCCATAGCAAGCCTCCTCTAGTTAACCACCACTTACTTTACCCCATTCTCCACCTATCAAAAGGGGACAGGTTAATTTTGGTCGGTTTTATCTGCGGAAACGCCACATCTCCCCCACCAAAAAGCCCGAGTGTCGCTGGGACACCCGGGCTCGTGGAAAGGGGTTAATCCTTATTCGGACTTAAGCGGAAACTGCAGCGGAAGCAGCGTTGGTCTCGTCCTCGTCGGTCCATGCATGCTTTGGCATGGGACGGAAGATCTGGAAGAGCATCGCAACCAGCAGCACGATGGCCACCACCGTCCAGATACCAAACTGTCCAAGAACAAGCAGGTTGTAGAACTGGTTGATGAACAGGCCGATCACCCAAGCAAAGGCGCACTCGTAGCCGAGGGCAATCGCGGTCCACTTGCCGGAGTCCATCTGGTTGCGGATGGTACCCATAGCGGCAAAG
Source organism: Collinsella sp. (assembly GCA_048484635.1). GTDB lineage: Bacteria > Actinomycetota > Coriobacteriia > Coriobacteriales > Coriobacteriaceae > Collinsella. The sequence continues at coordinate 1,230 of DBFWDM010000118.1, read as the reverse complement.
CACGGAGCGCACAGCAGGTTGAAAGCGCCAAAGGCAACGCAAGCGCCCATGGTCGGGAACATGCCGGCGAACGCGGTCCACAGGCTCGGATCGGTCTCGGCGGCATCGGCAACGGACAGCAGCGAGCCGGCGGTGGCGACGACGTTCTCCTTGGCGACAAGGCCCGAGACGGACAGTGCTGTTGCCTGCCAGGTGCTAAAGCCGAGCGGGGCGAAGATCCAGGCGATCAGGTTGCCGAGCATGGCAAGCACGGAGTAGTCCATGAACTCCTCGGGGATGCCGTCCATCGCAGGCAGGAAGCCAAAGGAACCGTTGTAGCTACCAAAGTTGGAGAGGAACCAAACGACGACGGTGGACGCGAAGATGACCGTGCCGGCCTTCTTGATAAAGGCCCAGCAGCGCTCCCACACGCGCAGCGCCCAAGAGCGAATCGCCGGGAAGTGGTAGGCAGGAAGCTCCATAACAAACGGCGTCGGGCGACCGGCGAAGAGCTTGGTCTTCTTGAGCATGAGGCCCGAGGCGATGACGGCAAAGACGCCCAGGAAGTAGAAGAGCGGGCTGATCCACGCGGCGGTGGTGGAAGAATCGCCGATGATGGAGCCCATGAGCAGGGCGATGATCGGCAGCTTAGCGCCGCAGGGAATAAACGTGGTGGTCATGACAGTCATACGGCGGTCCTTCTCGTTCTCGATGGTCTTGGTAGCCATGACGCCGGGGACACCGCAGCCCGAAGACACGAGCATAGGAATGAAGGACTTACCGGACAGGCCAAAGCGACGGAACACGCGGTCCATGATGAAGGCGACGCGGGCCATATAGCCGCAGTCCTCCAGGAAGGACAGCATGACGAACAGCAGGAACATCTGCGGGACAAAGCCGAAGATGGCGCCCAGGCCGCCGACGATGCCGTCGCAGACCAGCGAATCGACCAGGCCACCGTCCTCGGTGCCGCCCGCCACAAGGGCGTCGTGGACCATGGTGGTAATACCAGGAACATAGGGGCCGTACTGTGCCGGGTCGACCGAGTCGGCATTGTCGCCCGCAGCCTCGACGGCCGCGTCGTAGGCGTCGCGGCCCTGACCGAGCACGTACCAACCGTCGGTACCGAAGAGCTGGTCGTTGGTGAAGTCGGTCACCGTGCCGCCCAAGGTAGAAACGGCGATGTAGTACACGCAGAACATGATGACCACAAAGATCGGCAGGCCCAGGATACGGTTGGTAACCACGCGG
>DBFWDM010000117.1:0-11834 GCA_048484635.1 Collinsella sp. | reverse complement strand
GAAACCTTGAGTACTATCCCAAATCAAGCGCGGTGTTCAGACCGAATTGTGCCTCCCGGTGCGAACGCCGCGCTCACGCTCTCTATCTGATCGTAAGGAGAAAAACATGAGCAAGACCGTCGTGTCTTCCGATAACGCACCCGCAGCCATCGGACCGTATTCCCCCGGTATCCAGACCGGCAACATGGTGTTCCTGTCCGGCCAGCTGGGCATCGACCCCGCAACCGGCAAGCTGCCCGAGGGCGTCGAGGCCCAGGCCAAGCAGTCCCTTGCTAACGTCGAGGCTCTGCTGACCGCTGCCGGCGCCACCTTTGCCGATGTCGTCAAGACCACGGTCTACCTGGCCGACATCGCCGACTTCGCTGCCGTGAACGAGATCTACGCCTCCAAGTTCGAGGCCCCGTTCCCCGCGCGCAGCGCTTTCCAGGTTGCCGCCCTTCCGGCCGGCGGTCTGGTTGAGATCGAGGTCGTCGCCGCTCTCTAAGGCGTTGGCAACAACTAAACATGACATGCAAAAAGACCCTGCAGTGCGAGCTGCAGGGTCTTTTGTCAAGCGATGCGACAAAAATGATCCGTTTTCCTCCGCTCCCAAGGAATCAGCGGGTTAGCCTTCCTTGCGGACTTTTTGCAGGTAGCGGTAGACGCTGGGCTCCGAGATGCCCAGCGCGGTGGCGGCGCAGGCCACGGCGCCCTTGAGCATGAACACCCCGTTGCCGTTGAGGTGGCGAATGACGTCCACGCGGTCGCTCTGACCAAGCGACGCTACATCCAGCCCGCGCGCGCTCAGCAGCTCGGCAATGCTGCGGTCGATAAGCTCCTGTGTGGACTCCGAAAGGCTTTCGACCTCGATAGGGGCGGGCTCCGTGCGCGTCGGCGCCGCGTCGAAGCACGCCATGAGCTGCTGCGCCATGGCGTTGATGGAGCGCACGGTCGAGAGGTCGGTGTTAACGCAGAACATACCGACGATCTCGTTATTCTCGCGGATAAAGTACGTCGCTGACTCCAACGTCTTGCCGCCGGCACCACGCCCCTCGTAGCCCGTAATAAACGGCAGGTCGCGATACTTGGGGTCGTGCATGATCTTGAGCGCCAGATCGGTGGCGGGACCGCCGACCTTGCGGCCGCTCACGATGCCGTTGCGAATATCGACGATGGCGTGGTCGGGATCCGAGAAATCGTGCAGCACGATTTCGCTGTTTTTGCCGAGTATCTGCTCCAGAAAATCGACCATCGGCAAAAAGCGGCGTACGGTCTCGTTCACGGGCAACTCCTTTGGGTGAAAACGGAAATGTTCATAACAATTTTTTCTCATGGTAACACGCTGCCCACCATCTCGTATATCCGCAGGTACATTGCGTAATGCAGACGAACGGTAGGAATTTAGCGGTAAACGGTTGACCAAAAGAAAAGTTAGATGTTATTTTGACCAGACACTTTCCTGACCTGCGGAAATGCGTTATTTCAGCTGAAGAATGGTCTGATAACAAAAAATTATTATTGAGAATGAGAATCATCTTTAATACGATATGCAATGAAGGCACAACCTCAACCCCGCACTGCGTCACAATAGAGCGTTAGATGCGAAAACAACTACTTCGAGGATTGGTGGTCAAATGACCCAGGAGACGGTTACGAACGGCACTGAAGCCCTGTTCACTCGCGAAGGCATGCCTCCCGTTAAGGAAATGATCCCGTGTGCCCTTCAGCACGTACTGGCATCGTTTGCCGGCATCATTACCCCGGCGGTCATCATGGCCGGCGTCTACGGCTTTAATAGCCAGCAGAGTACCGACATCATCCAGGTCGCGCTCATTCTTTCGGCGATCGACACGGCCCTTCAGGCCTTCGCTCCCTTCCGTCGCATCGGCGGCGGCCTGCCCATCGTCATGGGCGTTTCGTTCGCGTTCCTGCCGGCCCTGCAGGCCATGGGTGCCTCGGGCTTTAGCTTTGGTGCGCTGCTGGGTGGCGAGATCGTCGGCGGCGCCGTCGCGGTCCTCTTTGGTCTGGCCTACAGCAAGATCAAGTGGCTGTTCCCGCCCGTCGTGACCGGTACGGTCATCTTCTCCATCGGCGTTTCGCTGTATCCCACGGCCGTCAAGTATATGGCCGGCGGTATGGGTACGCCGCTGTGGGGCACCCCGCAGGCCTGGTGCGTTGCTCTTATCACCTTCGCCGTGGTCTTTGCGCTCGCCAACTTTGGCAAGGGCACGCTCAAGCTGGGATCCGTGTTCTTTGGCATGATCGTTGGCATGATCGTCTCCATCCCCTTTGGCATGATCGACTTCTCCAGCGTCGCCACCGCTCAGGTCTTCGCCCTTCCCAAGCTCATGCCCTACGCGCTCGAGTTTGATCCCGAGGTCTGCATTACCCTCGCCGTCGTGTTCCCCATGGTCGCCATCCAGGTTATCGGCGACGTCTCCGCTGCCTGCCTTGGTTCCATCGACCGTATGCCCACCGAGCGCGAGCTCTCCGGCGCCATCGTGTCCCAGGGCCTCACCTCTATGGTCGGCGGCCTGCTGGGCGGTCTTCCCACCAGCGCCCTTGGCCAGAACGTGGGCATCATCTGCTCCAACAAGGTCGTCAACAAGTGGGTCTTTGTGATCATCGCGGCCGTCTTTGCCATCGCCGGTCTGTTCCCGCAGCTCTCTGCCGTCCTTTCCGCTATCCCGCAGCCCGTCATCGGCGGCGCGACCGTCGGCGTCTTTGGCACCATCACCATGAACGGCGTGCGCATGTTCACCCGCGAGGGCCTCACGCAGCGCACTACCACTATCGTCGGCACCTCCGTCGTCTTTGGCCTGGGTATCTGGATGGCCAGCGGTTGCCTTGCCGGCGAGGGTATGCCCGCCTGGGTGTCCACCGTCATCGGCTCCAATGCCGTAACCCCCACCGCCATCATGGCCATTGTCCTTAACCTGATCCTTCCGCAGACGCCGGTCGTGGCTCAGCACATCGATGCCGCCAAGGACGCTGCCGTGGATCTGGTCTTGCCCGAGAGCAAGAAGTAACCAATTCGGTGCTATTCGTCGGCGGACGCATCGCCTCGTCCGCCGACGCCATGCGGCGCCAAGCCGCACTTCAAAGGGTTTGTCCCTTTGGTGAAGCGTTGACGGGAGAGGGCCCGTTTCCGGTGTAGGCCGGCGCTTCGCACTCCGCCATGTCAGAGGTGTCAAACCCCGCCTCTGATGTTGAAGGGAGCATCCATGCTTCTGGTCGCTAACGGTTCCGTCTTTACCCGCAACGCTCAGATTCCGTTTATTCCCAACGGTGCGGTCGCCATTGACGGAGATACGATCGTCGAAGTGGGCCCCGAGCGCGAGCTCAAGGCCAAGTACCCGGATGCCGAGTACGTCGATGCCCGGGGCAACCTCATCATGCCCGGACTCATCAACTGCCACACCCACATCTACTCGGGTCTGGCCCGCGGCCTTGCCATTAAGGGCTGCAACCCCACCAACTTCCTGGAGAATCTTGAGCAGCAGTGGTGGAAGATCGACGACAACCTGACGCTCGACGGCACCAAGGCCAGCGCCTATGCCACGATTCTGGACTCCATCCGCGATGGCGTCACTACGATCTTCGATCATCACGCGAGCTTCTGTGAGATCCCGGGAAGCCTCTTTACCATTAAGGATGCAGCTCAGGAGCTGGGCATGCGTTCGTGCCTGTGCTACGAGGTTTCCGATCGCCGCGGCCAGGAAAAATGCGACCAGGCCATTGCCGAGAACGCCGAATTTGCCCAGTGGGCCGCCAAGGAGCGTCGCGATAACGACAACCACATGATCGCCGCCATGTTTGGCGGACATGCCACCTTTACGCTTTCGGACGAGACCATGGACAAGATGGCCGAGGCCAACAACGGCCTGACCGGCTTCCACATCCATGTGTGTGAGGGCATGAATGACGTGTGGGACTCCCGCCTCAACCGCGGTGGCATCAGCCCCGTCGAGCGCCTGCTGCAGCACAACCTGCTTGGTCCCGACACCATGCTGGGCCACTGCATCCACGTGACGCCTGCCGAGATGGATATCGTCAAGGAGTCCGGCACCTGGCTGGTCAACAACCCCGAATCCAATATGGGCAACGCCGTGGGCTGCGCCCCCGTGCTCGAGTTCTTCCGCCGCGGCATCCCCGTGTGCATGGGTACCGACGCCTACACCCACGATATGCTCGAGAGCCTTAAGGTCTTCCTGATCATTCAGCGCCACAACGCTGCCATGCCCAACGTGGGCTGGTGCGAGGCCATGACGATGCTGTTCGAGAACAACGCCAAGATGGCGAGCAAGTACTTCGATCGCAAGCTTGGTGTGCTCGAGGCCGGCGCTGCCGCCGACGTTATCGTTATGGACTACAAGCCCTTTACGCCGCTGAGCGAGGAGAACATCGACGGCCACATGCTCTTTGGCATGATGGGCAAAAACTGCCGCACCACCATCATCAACGGCCGCGTCCTGTACAAGGATCGCGAGTTCGTTGGGATTGATGAGGACAAGATCAACGCGTGGACCATGGCTGAGTCCAAGAAGCTCTGGAGCACGCTCAACGATTGCACCTACTAATTCACAAGTAGATTCACGCGCGTCGGGTGTTTCGCCGCATTCGACGCGCGTATAGGCGACCTCCGCGGGGTCGCCGGCGCTGTGCTAGCGCTACACCGTATTTGCGCCCGCCGCGCGGTCTCGCCGGGCGTTACAGAGAGGAGCTCACTATGAGCGACATCATGAGGCCGATCCCGTTTTCGCAGCTGATGAACTGGATCATCGAGGAGCACAAGACTCAGGGCGCCGTCTTTGGCGTGCGCAAGATGGTCACGACCAACCAGGAGGGCGCGCTTCCCATTTTTGACGAGCGCATCGAGACTCCGTTTGGCCCGGCCGCCGGTCCCAACACGCAGCTTGCCCAGAACATCGTGGCCTCTTATGTGGCCGGTTCCCGCTTCTTTGAGCTTAAGACCGTTCAGGTTATGGACGGCGAGGAGCTCTCCAAGTGTGTGAACAAGCCCTGCATCGTGGCGCAGGACGAGTGCTACAACTGCGAGTGGTCGACCGAGCTCGAGGTTCCGCAGGCCTTTGCCGAGTACGTGAAGGCATGGTTTGCCTGCCACCTGATCGCTCGCGAGTACGGCCTGGGCAGCCCGGACGGCTTTGTCTTCAACATGTCCGTGGGTTATGACCTGGAGGGCATCAAGAGCCCCAAGGTCGACGCCTACATCGAGGGCATGAAGGACGCCAGCGGCTCCGACGTCTGGAACGAGTGCCGCGCATGGGCGCTCGCCAACCTGGACAAGTTTGAGCATGTCGACGCCGCGTTCGTCGAGTCCATCCCGGCACGCGTCTCCAACTCCATCACCGAGTCTACCCTGCACGGCTGCCCGCCGGCCGAGATCGAGCGCATCGCGACCTATCTGATCACCGAGAAGGGCCTCAACACCTACATCAAGTGCAACCCCACACTGCTGGGCTATGAGTTTGCCCGTCAGCGTCTGAACGAGCTGGGCTTTGACTACATCGTCTTCGATGACACGCACTTCCGCGAGGACCTGCAGTGGGCCGATGCCGTGCCTATGTTCGAGCGCCTGATCGCCCTGTGCGCCGAGCGCGGCCTGGAGTTTGGCGTCAAGCTGACCAACACGTTCCCCGTCGACGTGACGAGGAACGAGCTGCCCTCTACCGAGATGTACATGTCCGGCCGTTCGCTGTTCTCGCTGACCATCGAGGCTGCCCGCCGCATTACCGAGCAGTTTGACGGCAAGCTGCGCATCAGCTACTCCGGCGGTGCCACGGTCTACAACATCCGCGCCCTGTACGATGCCGGCATTTGGCCCGTCACCCTGGCGACCGACGTGCTCAAGCCCGGTGGCTACGAGCGCTTTAGTCAGATGGCCGGCGAATTTGGCGATCTGGACGGCAAGCCGTTCGCGGGCGTCTCTCTCGAGGCTGTGACTGCGATCCAGGCTGACTCGCTCACCAACCCGCTCTACAAGAAGCCGCTGCGTCCGCTGCCCGACCGCAAGGTCGCCGGCAAGAGCCCGCTTTCCGACTGCTTTACCACGCCGTGCCGCACGAGCTGCCCCATCCAGCAGGATATTCCCGCCTACCTGGCGGCTGTTGACGAGGGCCGCTACGAGGACGCACTCAACATCATCATCGAGCGCAACGCCCTGCCGTTCATTACCGGCACCATCTGCCCGCATCCCTGCGGCCGTGCCTGCGAGCGTGCGTTCTACGAGCCCGAGGGCGCCCAGATCCGCGCCAGCAAGCTCAAGGCCGCCCGCGAGGCCATGACCGCCGTGCTGCCCAAGCTGCGCGCCCAGGCCATCGCCAACGACGGCGAGCGCAACGTTGCCGTTATCGGCGGCGGCCCGGCCGGCCTGGCGACGGCGTTCTTCCTGACGCGTGCCGGCGTGCCCGTCACCATCTTCGAGGCCCGCGATTCGCTCGGCGGCGTGGTCCGTCACGTGATCCCCGAGTTCCGTATCGCGAGCGACGATATCTCCCACGATGCCGAGCTCTGCTTGGCCTTTGGCGCCAAGGTGCGGCTCAACGCTCGCGTGGATTCCATCGACGAACTCAAGGCCCAGGGCTTTACCGACGTGGTCGTGGCCACCGGTGCCTGGATGCCCGGCTCTGCAGGCTTGGGCGAGGGCGCCGAGCTCGACGTGCTGGAGTTCCTCGAGGCCGCCAAGAAGGGCGAGAAGCTCGAGCTGGGCGAGGACGTCGTCGTCATTGGCGCCGGCAACACCGCCATGGATGCGGCTCGCGTGGCCAAGCGCCTGGCCGGCGTGAAGAACGTGCGCCTGGTGTATCGCCGCACCAAGAAGCAGATGCCCGCCGACGAGGAAGAGTTCGATCTTGCTCTTGCCGACGGCGTTGAGTTCTGCGAGCTGCTGGGGCCCAAGGCACTCAACGGCGCTGTGCTAACCTGCGACGTTATGGAGCTTGGCGAGCCGGATGCAAGCGGCCGTCGTAGCCCCGTCGCCACGGGCGAGACCGTCGAGCTTTCCGCCACCACGGTGATCTGTGCCGTGGGCGAGGGCATCGATGCCAGCCTGTACGACGCCGCGGGTGTTGAGCACGACCGTCGCGGCCGTCTTGCCGCCACCTCCACCGGCGTCGAGGGCGTCTGGGCTGCGGGCGACTGCCGTCGCGGTCCTGCTACCGTGGTCGAGGCTATCGCCGACGCCGCCGAAGTCGCCCGTGCCATCGCCGGCGTGGACTTTAACAAGTACGCCGACCAGAATGCTCAGGCCGGTCGCGAGGATACCTGCTACGAGCGCAAGGGGTCGCTGTGCCGCGACAAGCGCAACTGCACCAAGACTCGCTGCCTGGGCTGCGGCTCGGTGTGCGAGGTCTGCTGCGACGTGTGCCCCAACCGCGCCAACGTGGCAATTAAGGTGCCGGGCCTGGCCAAGCATCAGGTCGTCCATGTCGACGGCATGTGCAACGAGTGCGGCAACTGCGCCGTGTTCTGCCCTTACCAGGAGGGTCGTCCCTACAAGGACAAGCTCACCCTGTTCTGGAGCGAGGAGGACATGGAGAACTCCGAGAACGAGGGCTTCCTGGCCGTGGACGAGGACCACTTTAAGGTTCGCGTCGCCGGCACGGTCCGCACCGTCTCGGTCGATGCCGTCAACACCGGTCTTCCCGAGGCCGTCCGCCTGACCATCAGGGCTGTGCGCGACAACTATTCGTACCTTCTTAAGAAATAGGCGAGTCTCTTATGGCCAAATCCATTCAACATAACGTGGCCTACGTTGCCTGCGGAAGCGGTTGCGCCTCCGCAGGCGGCGACGCCCACTGCAGCGAAGGCTGCATTGGCTGTGGCGCCTGCGTCACGGCCTGCCCCCACGGCGCCATTGCGCTGGTCGATGGCATCGCCCGCGTGGACCGCTCCAAGTGCACGGGCTGTGGCCTGTGCAGCATGGCGTGCCCGCAGCGCGTGATTGCCTTCGTTCCCGGCTACCAGAACATCCTGGTGCGCTGCAACAACACCGATAAGGGCGCCATCGCCCGCAAGATCTGCGACACGAGCTGCATCGGTTGCGGCATGTGCGCCAAAAAGTGCCCTGCCGGCGCTATCCGCATCGAGGACAACTGCGCCCATATCGACGGCGCGGACTGCCTGTCGTGCGGCATGTGCGCCGTCATCTGCCCGCATGGCGCCATCCACGACCGCACCGGCATCGCCGCCGGCGTGTAGAAGGGAATCACCATGGCACAGGAATTCACTTTTACCGTTAACGGCGTCGAGCGCACGACGACCCAAAACAAACCGCTGCTGCGCTACCTGCGCGACGACCTGCACATTCACTCCGCCAAGGACGGCTGCTCCGAGGGTGCCTGCGGCACCTGCACCATCCACGTGGACGGCGCGGCCGTCAAGGCTTGCGTGCTGACCACCGCTCTTGCCGCCGGCCGCAACATCGTGACCGTCGAGGGCCTGCCCGAGGACGTGCGCGAGGCCTTTGTATACGCCTTTGGCGCCGTGGGCGCCGTACAGTGCGGGTTTTGCATCCCCGGCATGGTCATGGCGGGTGCAGCGCTCATCGCCGAGGACCCCGAGCCCACCGAGGAGCAGATCAAGTACGCCATCCGCGGCAACGTCTGCCGCTGCACCGGCTACAAGAAGATTATCGAGGGCATTTCGCTGGCAGCTGCGGTGCTCCGCGGCGAAAAGCAGATTGACGAGGACTTGGAGCGCGGCGACGACTACGGCGTGGGCAAGCGCGCCTTCCGTATTGACGTGCGCAAGAAGGTGCTCGGTGAGGGCAAGTATCCCGACGACATCGACGAGCTTGATCAGCCGGGCCTGACCTATGCCAGCGCCGTGCGCTCCAAGTATCCGCGCGCCCGCGTGCTCTCCATCGACACCTCCAAGGCCGAGGCCCTGCCCGGCGTGGTGGGCATCCTGCGCGCCGAGGACGTGCCGGTCAACCAGGTCGGCCACCTTATCCAGGACTGGGATGTCATGATCGCCCAGGGCGATATCACCCGCTGCGTGGGCGATGCCATCGTGCTGGTGGTTGCCGAGGACGAGGCGACGCTCGAGAAGGCCAAGAAGCTCGTAAAGATTGACTACGAGCCGCTGGAGCCCGTGCGCAACATCGCCGAGGCCAGGGCTGCCGACGCCCCGCGCCTGCACGACAGCTTCTTTGCCTTTGGCAACACGGTGGAGCTCAAGGACAACGTGTGCCAGAGCCGTCACGTGACGCGCGGCGACGCCGCCAAGGCGCTGGCAGAGAGCGCGTTTACCGTGACACAGCGCTTTACCACGCCCTTTACCGAGCATGCCTTCTTGGAGCCCGAGTGCGCCGTGGGCTTCCCGTACAAGAACGGCGTCAAGGTGCAGTCGACCGACCAGGGCGCCTACGATACGCGAAAAGAGTGCGCCCACATGTTTGGCTGGGACAACGAGCCCGAGCGTGTGGTTGTAGAGACCATGCTCGTGGGTGGCGGCTTTGGCGGCAAGGAGGACGTGTCCATTCAGCATCTGGCCGCGCTCGCTGCCTATAAGTTCCAGCGTCCTGTGAAGTGCAAGCTCACGCGTGCTGAGTCGCTTGCTTTTCATCCCAAGCGTCATGCCATGGACGGCACCTTTACGCTGGGTTGCGACGCCGAGGGCAACTTTACCGGCCTGGATTGCGAGATCAACTTTGACACCGGCGCCTACGCGTCGCTGTGCGGCCCGGTGCTCGAGCGCGCCTGTACGCATGCCGTCGGTCCCTACAAGTACCAGAACACCGACATTCGCGGTTTTGGCTACTACACCAACAACCCGCCCGCCGGTGCGTACCGCGGCTTTGGCGTTTGCCAGTCCGAGTTTGCGCTCGAGAGTCTGATCGACTTGCTGGCAGAGAAGGTCGGCCTGGATCCGTGGGAGATCCGCTACCGTAACGCCATCGAGCCGGGCGAGGTTTTGCCCAACGGCCAGATTGCCGACTGCTCCACGGCGCTTAAGGAGACACTGCTCGAGGTCAAGGATGCCTACTACGCGCATCCCGGCCACGCCGGCATTGCCTGCGCTATGAAGAACGCTGGCGTGGGCGTTGGCCTGCCCGACGCCGGCCGCTGCAAGATTCGCGTCGAGAACGGCGTGGCCGTGGTCTATGCCGCCACGTCCGACATCGGCCAGGGCTGCAACACCGTCTTTTTGCAGGACGTTGCCGAGGCCTGCGGTCTGCCGCTTCGCTGCATTGCCAACGGCGAGTGCTCCACCGAGAACGCTCCCGACTCCGGCACCACGTCTGGCTCGCGTCAGACGGTCGTGACCGGCGAGGCCGTGCGCGGTGCCGCCTTCCTGCTGCGCGATGCCATGCTTGACATCGAGGCCGGCAAGCCCGCACCCGATACTCCCGTGAGCGCGCATGGCGACGGCGTCAAGATCGAGTACGACGACGGTCGCGCCTACCAGCTACGCACGCAGGAGCTCGTCGCCGGCCAGGGTATGCATCCTCAGGATCCCGCGGCCGCCATCAAGGCGCTCGAGGGCTGTGAGTTTAGCTATGTGTACCTGGAGCCGACCGACAAACTGGGCGCCGACGTTCCCAATCCCAAGAGCCACATCTGCTACGGCTTTGCCACGCATGTGGTCATTCTGGATGATGACGGTCGCGTGAGCGAGGTCTATGCCGCGCACGATTCCGGCAAGGTGGTCAACCCCATCTCCATCCAGGGTCAGATCGAAGGCGGCGTGCTCATGGGCATGGGCTACGCGCTTACCGAGGATTGGCCGCTCAAGGACTGCGTGCCCCAGGCAAGGTACGGTACGCTCGGGCTGTTCCGTGCGCCCGAGATTCCGGATATCCACGCCATCTACGTGGAGAAGGACGAGCTGCTGCCCGTGGCATATGGCGGCAAGGGCATTGGCGAGATCGCAACGATCCCCACGGCGCCCGCCGTGCAGAACGCCTATCGCGCATTCGACGGCAAGCTGCGTCCGGATCTGCCCATGGTGGATACGCCGTACAGCCGCGCCCGTCACCGTGGGTAGGGCGCAGACGGCATTGCTGATGGGCTGTTCGCGCACAACACCAACTGTATATGCTGCACCTTTGGCCCCGGCTCCATCGCGAGCCGGGGCCTTTTGTTCAAGACTTTAGTCTGCTGGCCGCGCAGCGGCCAGCTTTAAACCACCCGCTACGCGGGTGGAGACAAACGGCTTTACAAAGCCACCCCTCCGACCGATATTGACGATTGTTCAGGCCGTCAAGAATTCGAGTCGAAGGGGTGGTCGCCATGGCCCAGAAGGCCTACAGCCTTTCCCACACGAAGTGGACGTGCAAGTACCACATCGTGTTCACGCCGAAGTATAGGCGCAAAGTGATCTACAACCAAATCAGGAGCGACATAGGGGAGATCCTCAGGAAGCTGTGCGAGTACAAGGGGATCGAGATAATCGAGGGGCACCTGATGCCCGACCACGTGCACGTGCTGCTGGCGATCCCGCCGAAGTACAGCGTCGCGAGCGTCATGGGCTACCTGAAGGGGAAGAGCTCGCTGATGATATTCGACAGGCACGCCAACCTCAAGTACAAGTTCGGCAACGGGAAGTTCTGGGCGGAGGGCTACTACGTGTCCACCGTCGGCCTGAACGAGGCGACGATCGCCAAGTACATCAGGGAGCAGGAGTCCCACGACATCGCGCTGGACAAGCTGAGCGTGAAGGAGTACGAGGACCCCTTCAAGAGGGGGTGATGCTGCCGGTTCGACCGGCGCGCCACGGGTCAAGATGCACTAGGCCTGGACGAAGTCCGGGCCCGCGCCTTTAGACGCGAGCCCGGGGCCCGTGGGTTATACCCTAAGAGCAAACCACCCTTTTTAAGGGTGGTTCTGATT
>DBFWDM010000116.1:0-3143 GCA_048484635.1 Collinsella sp. | reverse complement strand
CAAGATCCTGACCGCGCTCAAGCCGCGCTACGAGGAGCACCACCATGTGCGCTATACGCAGGGTGCTATCGAGGCCGCCGCGAACCTTTCCAACCGCTACATCCAGGATCGCTTCCTGCCCGATAAGGCCATCGACCTCATTGACGAGGCCGGTGCCCGCGCTCGCATCGCCGCGAATCGCGCGCCCGAGCCGGTGCGCGAGGCCGAGCATCGCGTGGAGGAGCTTAAGGCCGCCGCGCAGGAGGCCACCGAGAGCGACGACATGAACAAGGCCGCCGAGATCACCGAGCAGCAAAAGGCTGCCGAGATTGAGCTCGCCGAGGCCAAGGCTGCCTGGACGGCCGAGCTCGACGCCAGCCCGCTCACCATCGATGTCTCCCAGATTGCCGACATCGTGTCCGTGACCTCGGGCGTGCCGGTGTCCTCGCTCACCGAGAGCGAGAGCCGCCGCCTGCTGCAGGCCGAAAGCGTGCTCAAGACGCGCATCATCGGTCAGGACGAGGCCGTCGAGGCCGTTGCCAAGGCCGTGCGCCGCAGCCGCTCGCCGCTCAAGGACCCGCGTCGCCCCGGCGGCAGCTTTATCTTCCTGGGCCCCACCGGCACGGGCAAAACCGAGCTCGCCAAGACGCTCGCCGAGTATCTCTTTGGCAGCAAGGACGCGCTCATCAGCTTCGATATGTCGGAGTTTGGCAGTGAGTTCGAGGTCTCCAAGCTCATCGGTAGCCCCCCGGGCTATGTGGGCCACGACGAGGGCGGCCAGCTCACCAAGGCTGTTCGCCGTCACCCGTACTCGGTCGTGCTGTTCGACGAGATCGAGAAGGCGCACCCCGACATCTTCAATATCCTGCTGCAGGTGTTGGAGGAGGGCCGTCTGACCGATAGCCAGGGCAAGACGGTCGACTTCCGCAATACGGTGATCATCATGACGTCAAACGTGGGCGCCCGCGAGATCGCGCAGGATGCGAGCGTTGGCTTTGGCACCACCGGCGAGCAGGGCCTCACCTCGAGTGAGATCCGCGGCCGCGCGATGGGCGAGCTCAAGCGCCTGTTCCGCCCCGAGCTGCTCAACCGTATCGACGACATCGTGGTGTTCCAGAAGCTCTCGGGCGAGAACCTGACCAAGATTGCGCACCTGCTGGTGGACGATCTGCGCCAGCGCCTGATCGCAAACGGCATGAACATCAAGCTTACCGATGCGGCCTACGACAAGATTGTGGCGGAGGGTACCGACCTCACCAACGGCGCGCGTCCGCTGCGTCGTGCCATCCAAAAGCTCATCGAGGATCCGCTGTCCGAGGAACTGCTGGCTGGCGAGTGGGGCGAGGGCGATACCGTCCTGTGCGACGTGGCCGATGGCAAGTTTGTCTTTAGCCGCGGCACGGGCGAGATCCCGGCACCGCGTCCGGCGGGCACGCTTGGTGGCGATACCGCCCCGGCGGTACCGCACACCGGCAACGCCGCGCCCGTGAGCGGCGGCGTGACCTCGGGCCCCGGCGGCATGATGCAAGCCGGTTCCGGCGCGCTGTAGGGCGTGGCGACAATTTGATACGCGCAATCGAGGCGCTCCGGAAAGGGCGCCTCGATTTGTAGAGCTGCGGAAGTTGTGACCGTTACGCTATACGGTCCACCGTTAGCCGATGATGCGAGGGCGCTCGGCGTTTTCGACTGGTTTATGCACGCAAAGTCTGGGAATATACAAGTCGCATGTCTTACTGTCTAACCAGTTGCGCCAAGGAGGCACCATGGACTACAAGATTACCGGCTACGAGCCCGCCCAGCTGTTCCATTTCTTTGAGGAGGTCAGCGCGATCCCCCGTGGGTCTGGCAACGAGAAGGGCATCAGCGATTTCCTGGTTGCGTTTGCCAAGGAGCGCGGTCTCGATGTGTACCAGGACGAGGTCTACAACGTCATCATTCGCAAGCCCGCATCTGCCGGTGCCGAGAATGCCCCGACCGTGATGCTGCAGGGCCACATCGATATGGTGTGCGACAAGTTGGGCTCCGTTGAGCACGACTTTACGACCGATGGTATCGACCTGGTCGTCAAGGACGGCGTCCTCACCGCTAACGGCACCACTCTGGGCGCCGACAACGGTATTGCCGTCGCGCTTATGCTTACCGTGCTCAACGACGATTCGATTACCCATCCGGCCCTCGAGTGCGTGTTCACCACCGACGAGGAGACTGGCCTGGTCGGCGCCGAGACGCTCGACAAGTCCCAGATTAGCGCCCGCACCATGATCAACCTTGACTCCGAGGAAGAGGGCGTTGCCACCGTCAGCTGTGCCGGCGGCGTCGTCGTTACCTACACCTGCCCGATCGCGCGCGAGCACAAGACCGGTAGCACCCTCACGCTCGACATCTCCGGCCTGCTGGGCGGCCACTCCGGCAGCGATATCAACCTGGAGCGCGGCAACGGCAACCTCATCATGGCCCGCATCATCGACCGCCTGATGGTTGCCGGCGAGCCCGCCATCGTTAGCTTTAACGGCGGCACCAAGGACAACGCCATCAACCGTGAGTGCAAGGCTGTTCTGGTCTACGCCGACCACGCTGCCGCCGAGGCCGCGGCCCAGATCGCAAAGGGCATCATCGCCGACGTCACTGCCGAGCTCGAGGTCTTCGACCCCGGCTTTACTTGCACCGTCGAGATTGCCGACGACGCCGAGGTTGAGGCCATGGACCAGAAGTCCGCGCTTGCCCTCATCCGCGCCCTGCGTCTTGCCCCTAACGGCGTGATTCGCCGCAACGTCGCCACCGACGGTTCTGTCGAGGTTTCCTCCAACATCGGTGTGGTTGCCACTTCTGACGACGAGGTCAAGATCATGCTGTCCCCGCGCTCCTCGATCACCTCGCTGCAGAACGAGTTCAAGGACCGCCTGCAGATGCTTGCCGATGTCCTGGGCTTCGACGCCAAGTTTGAGTTCGAGTATCCCGGCTGGAGCTACGCCGAGCATTCGCCGGTCCGCGACGTCTTCGTCGAGAGCTATCGTGAGCTCTTTGGCTCCGAGCTGCGCATCGAGTCCATTCACGCCGGCCTTGAGTGCGGCCTGTTTGCCGAGGCCCTGCACGGCCTGGACGCCATCGCCGTGGGCCCGACGCTCTCCGATGTCCACACCCCGGACGAGAGCATGGAGCTCGCT
>DBFWDM010000115.1:0-24465 GCA_048484635.1 Collinsella sp. | reverse complement strand
GGCACTGGCATTATTAGCGTGTGAATCGCGTTGATGGATTTGCTCGCGAGGCTACTTTTCGAGACGTTCCCTCAGCAGCTCCAGCGCGTGGGCGTAGCCTTGCAGGCCCTCGCCGGTGATGGTGGCGAAGCAGGCTAGGCGTGCATAGCTCACCTGGCGGAAGTCCTCGCGCGTCTCTACGGCGCTGATGTGAACCTCGACGGCAGGGATGGCGACGGCTTTGAGCGCGTCCAGGATTGCCACGCTCGTATGCGTGTAGGCGGCCGGGTTGATGACGATGCCGTTGACCTTGCCGTAGGCCTCCTGGATCTTGTCGACGATGCTGCCCTCGTGGTTAGACTGGAAGACCTCGACCTCGTCGAAGCCCTGTGCGGCGCCTGCCTCCTGGCAGATCTGCACTAAGCGGTCGTAGTTGTCGCTGCCATAGATGCCCGGCTCGCGAATGCCGAGCATGTTGAGGTTGGGGCCATTAATGACGAGTGCTTTCATGGTTGCTTCCTTTGCGATTGCAAAACCACCGCAAAGGAGCCTGTCCCCTTTGTGGTGGTTTTGGTTAGAGGGCGGGTGGGAGGGTCTCGAGGAGGGCTTGGGCGGTGTTGGCGGCGCAGTCGCGTGAGTCGATGATGTAGTCGGCCCAGGCGCGGTAGCGCGGCATGCGCTGTTCCGCCAGCTTTTCGATGCCGTCGCGGGCGGTGATGGGGCGGCCCTTGTGGGCGAGCTCTTCGAGCTTGCGGTTGAGCATCACGATCTGGCTGTTTTGGTGCAGCAGCGGATAGTTCTCGTCGCGCGTGACCACGCCGCCGCCGGTGGAGAGCACCAGGCCGCTGCGCTTGGAGATGTCGGACAGCGCCGCCGTCTCCTGCTCGCGGAAGGCCGCCTCGCCGCGCTCGACGATAAAGTCGGCGCAGGGCATGTCGAGGCGTTCCTCGAGGGCGCGGTCCAGGTCGATGTGCTCGCGACCCGTGAGCAGGGCAATCTGCTCACCCACGCGGGTCTTGCCCGAGCCCGGCATGCCGATCAGCGCGATGTTCTGTTCGCGGCGTGACAAGCGCTCCGTTACATCCAGGATGCGCTTGTGCGGGGTGACCTGGCCGGTGTAGCGCTCAACAGCCTGTGCCGCTTGGGCCACGAGCATCAGCAGACCGCCGATGCAGGGGATACCGCGCCGCTCGGCCTCGAGCATCAGGCCCGTGCGGGCGGGGTTGTAGACAATGTCGATAACGCCTTCGAGCGCATCGAGCCCTTCGAGCGTGCAAGGCGCGTCGGGGCAGTGGGGGAACATGCCGGCGGGAGTGCAGTTGACGAGCAGCGCGGCATCGGATTGCTGCGCGATGTTGTCGTAGTTGACCTCGCTCGTGCGACCCACGGGTACGACGATGGCGCCCAGATCTCCCAGCACCATACTTGCCGTGGTGCCGGCGCCGCCGGTGGCTCCGAGCACGAGAACCTTCTTGCCGGTAACCTCAACCCCCAGCTCCTCGACTAGGCACTGAAAACCAAAGTAGTCGGTGTTGTCGCCGCGCAGGCGACCGCCAGGTAGGCGTGTGATGGTGTTGACGTTGCCCATGCGCTCGGCGAGCGGACTCAGCTCGTCCAGGTACTCCATGACGGCGCGCTTGTAGGGGATGGTCACGTTGGTACCCTCCCATTCGTCGCCCGTCATAAAGGCCGCGAGGTCCTCGGGCTCGCGCTCAAATCGCACGTACTCGAGCCCAGCGAGCTCCTTGTAGATGGTCGGGGTGTAGCTGTGGCCCAGCACGCGGCCCAGTACGCCGTAGGGGCGGGTTGTGGCGGTATCGGTCATCTAGAGCACCTCCGTGTAGCTGCCAAAGTAGGTGAAGCTCTCACACACGTCGTCGATCGAATCGAGCAGGTCGTCGAGGGCCTTGCTGCCAAAGGGGCAGTCCAGATCAAAGTAGAACATAAACTCAAAATCGCGCCCGGGGATGGGACGGCTCTCGAGCTTGATGAGGTTGATGTTGAGCGCATAGAAGCGCTCGAGTACACGATAGAGTGCACCCGGCTCGTTGGCCGTGGTGATCATGAGCGAGGTGCGGTTGGCACCGGGATAGACGCGCGGCTCGCGGCTGATGACGACAAAGCGCGTGTAGTTGTTGTCCGAGTCCTGGATGTTGGGCTCCAGCACCTCGAGGCCATACAGCGTGGCACAGCTGCGCGAGGCGATGGCGGCGACGTCGGTGCGCTCGGAGTTGGCGACCATCTCGGCCGACATGGCCGTGTTTGGGTACTTGGTGGCGTGCAGGTCGTGGGACTCGATAAAGCCGGCACACTGGGCAATAGCTTGGCCGTGGCTGTAGACCTCGCGCACGTCGGCGAGCTTGGTGCCGGGCTTGACGAGCAAGTTGTGATCGATCTTGAGTCGCAGCGAGCGCACGATGTGGAAGTCGAACTGGGCGAGCAGGTCGTAGACGGCGTTGACCGAGCCGGCGGTGGAGTTCTCGATGGGCAGCACGCCAAACTCGCAGAACCCGTCGCGTACGGCGCGCATGACGCCCTCGAAGGTCTCGAAGAACGCAATATCCGGCACGTCGAAGAGCTTGCACGCGGCTATCTGACTATAGGCACCTTCCACGCCCTGGCAGGCAACGGTGGCCGTTTGAGGGAAGGGCGTGTCGGAGGCTGCAGCCGTGGCGTGTGCCTTTTGCGAGACGGTGATGCCCTTGAGCTCGTTGATGTAGCGCTGCTGCTCGGCCTTGCTCATGCTCATGAGGAGGCGGAACAGGGTGATGGTCTGCGCCTCGTAGCGCTCGGGCGCGCGGCTGGCGAGATTGTTGAGCTTGGAGCGCTCACGGGCGGGGTCGAAGACGGCCTTGCCCATCTCGATTTTTGACTTGGCGACCTCGGTGGCAATGTCCATACGCTCGACAAAGCTGTTGAGGAGCGTGGTGTCGATGCCATCGATGGCCTGGCGGATGTCAGCAAGGTCCATGGAGGCCCCTTTCACGTAATGGCAGAGTTGACGGGCAACCCAGGTGAGTCGGGTTAGAGCTGGGCGGCGTCCTCGAGGAGAGCGTCCCAGATGGCGAGGGCGGCGGCTGCTTCGGCTACGGGGACGGCTCGGGGGACGATGCAGGGATCGTGGCGGCCGTGGACCGAGAGCTCGGCATTTTCCATAGCGTCCATGTCTACGGTCTGCTGCTCGCGGCCAATGGAGGGCGTCGGCTTTACGGCCATACGCCACATGACGGGCGCGCCGGTCGAAATACCGCCCAGGGCGCCGCCGGCGTTGTTGGATTCGACCTCGATCTTTCCGGTCTCGGCATCGATGCGATACGGATCGTTGTTCTCGCTGCCGCGCATGGCGGCCACGGCAAAGCCCATGCCAAACTCCACGCCCTTTACGGCGGGAATCCCGAACGCGATTTGAGCGATGCGGTTCTCGATGCCGTCAAACATGGGGTCGCCGATGCCCGCGGGAAGCCCGTAAATGCCGCACTCCACGATGCCGCCGATGCTGTCGAGTTCGTCGCGCGCGGCTAGGATCTCCTCGCGCATGCGGCCGGCTGCGGCGGCGTCAATGCACGGCAGATCGTTCGTAAGGATCGCCTTGCGGTCGGCCTCGCGATAGACCATATCGTCCATCGGCAGGTCGGAGATGCCGCCGATCTGCGCCACGTGAGCCATCACCCGAATACCGCGGGCCTCGAGTGCCTGCAGCGCAATGCCGCCGGCGATGCATAAGGGTGCCGTTAGGCGGCCGGAAAAATGCCCGCCACCAGCGACATCGTGCATGTTGTGATACTTTACGCGCGCAGGGAAGTCCGCATGTCCGGGACGGGGCTTGCGGCGCAGCTCGGAGTAATCCTTGGAGCGCGTGTTGGTGTTCTCGATAATCGCGGCGATGGGCGCGCCGGTGGTATGTCCATCGACAACACCGGCGATGATGTGGGCGGCGTCGGCCTCGCGGCGTTTGGTCGCGGTCTCGTCGCGACCGGGGGCGCGACGGTCGAGGAAGGCCTGCAGCTGCTCCTGGTCAACAGCGATGCCCGCCGGGATGCCATCGAGTGAGCAGCCGATGGCGGGGGAGTGCGACTGGCCGAAAATGCTCAGATGCAAGACGTTGCCAAAGGTCGAGGACATGCTATTCCTCCTCGAGTGTGACCTTGCCGCCCAGCAGACGGTAGTGGTCGAAGAAATCGGGATAGGACTTGTTGACGGCCTCGGCGCCGTGGATCACGACCTCGCCGGTGGCACGGCTCGCGGCGATGGCGGCCATCATGGCGATGCGGTGGTCGTTGTGCGAATCGACCTCGCCGCCGGTAAAGGCATCGACACCCTTGATGATGAGGTCGTCACCGGCAATGCGCACCTGCGCGCCCAACGCGGTGAGCTCGCGGGTGGTGGTGGCCAGACGGTCGGATTCCTTGATGCGCAGACGGGCGCAATCGCGGATAAAGGTGCGGCCCTGTGCCAGTGAGGCCACGGCCGAGATAACGGGCACGAGGTCGGGAATGTCGTGGGCGCTCATCTCAAAGCCGGCGAGTTTGTCAGACTGCACGGTGGCGGCGTTGGTGGAGCGCACGATGCGGGCGCCAAAGCGCGAAAGCGCGGCAAGTACGTTGCGGTCGCCCTGGGCCGAGCTAAGCGACACACCCTCGACGGTGATGGGGTCGGAGCCGATGGCGCCGGCGCACAGCCAAAAGGCAGCGTTGGACCAGTCACCCTCGACGGCCACGCTGCCGGGCGTGCGATACGAGCCACTGCTCACGCGGAAGTTCGTGACCTCGGGCTGGCCGTCCCGGGCGGGAATACGCTCGACGTTGACCTCGACGCCGAAGGCCTTCATGGCCTGGATCGTCAGGTTGATGTAGGGGCGACTCTCAATGAGGCCGGTCACCTGCACGCAGGAGGGCTGGGCCAGCAGCGGGGCTGCCAGCAGCAGGCCCGAGATGTACTGCGAGCTCACGTTGCCCGGTAGCACAAAGGTGCCCGGGCGCATGCGGCCGCTCGTCTTGAGCGGAAAACCGCCCAGACCCTGTAGGTCGCAGCCGGCGGCGACGATCTCGTCCGAGAGCGGGGAGAGGGGGCGTGCGCCCAAGCGTCCCTGACCCACAAAGGTGGCCTCTGCGCCCAGCGCGCAGGCGACGGGCAACATAAAGCGGAGTGTGGAGCCGCTTTCGCCGCAGTCAAGCGTGCCGCCGGCAAGGGCCTTGAGCAGGCCAAACTCAACACTCTTCATGGTGGGGTGGACTTGGAAGCCGTCCTCGACGGTCTCGATGCGAGCACCCAGGGCCGTAAGGCAGCGCACCGTAGCCTCGATGTCGGCGCAGGTGGTGTTGCAGGTGACGTGCGTCTCGCCGTTGGCAAGCGCAGCGCAGATGATCAGGCGATGCGCCATCGACTTGGACGCGATGGCGGGAACGGTGCCCTTAAGCGGGGACGGGGTGATGCGGGCTAGCATGCGAATGCGTCTCCCTTCTGGCCGAGGCCCTCGGCAATGAGTTCGTGGAAAGTGGAAAGCGGCGTGCGGTCGATGCTGCAGCGGCCGATGCCGTGCGGAATCACCAGGTCGATGGTGTCGCCCGCGCGCTTCTTGTCGTGGAGCGCCTCGGCAAAAACGGCATCGGCATCTAGGTCGCAGCGGGTCTTGAGGCCATGGCGGGCGCAGAGCTCCTCAATACGACCGGGCAGTGCAGCATCGCAAACGCCGTGCAGGGCCGCGGCGCGCGTGATGATACCCATGCCGATCGAAACGCAGTTGCCGTGTCCGAGCTCAAAGTGCTCGCAGGCCTCGACGGCGTGTCCGGCGCTGTGTCCAAAGTTGAGGAGCTTGCGCTGGTTGGTTTCGCGCTCGTCGGCGACGACCACGGCGCGCTTGATGTCGATATTGCGGGCGATGATGAGCGCTACGCGGGCCACATCGCGGTTGAGCAGCTCCAGCGTGAGCGGGGTCTTCTCCAGCTCGGCGAAAAGCTCCGGGTCGGCGATCACGGCGTGCTTGACGACCTCGCCACAGCCGTCGGCGAACTGCTCGGGCGTGAGGGTGGCCAGGCACCCCACGTCGGCGATAACCACATTCGGCTGCCAAAAGGCGCCGGCCAGGTTCTTGCCGGCAGCCAGGTCGATGGCGGTCTTGCCACCCACCGACGAATCCACCATGGCGAGCAGGCTCGTCGGGATCTGCACAAACTTGCAGCCGCGCATGTAGGTGGCGGCCACAAAGCCCGTCACGTCGCCCACGACGCCGCCGCCGAGTGCCACGATAACGTCGGAGCGCGAAAGCTCGTGCTCGGCCACAAACTCCAAAATGGCAACATAGGTTTCGGCGCGCTTATGGGCCTCGCCGGCCTCGAAGGTGCAGATGCTCACCTCGTAGCCTGACGCCTCCAGGCTCTGCTTAACGGGCATCTGGTAAAGCGGGCCCACGTTGGTGTCCGTCACGATGACGGCCTTGGTGCCGCCGGCAGTGGCGCGCACGAGCGGTCCCGCCTGCTCCAGCAAAAACGTGCCAACATGCACCTGGTAGGGGCGTGCAGTGTCGATATCGATGGTAATCGCCATAAGCTATGGTCCTTTCGACCTGGCGTGATAGGTGGTCTAGTGGGAGGCCTCGTCGTCGAGTGCGCGCTTAATGCGGTCGCCCTCGGCAAGGAGATTCTCCAGATAGCGCTGGTCGCGGTCCTTAAGGGCGCGGCTGTAGGCGCCGAGCGATTCGATAAGATGGTCGATCTCGAAGGCGAGCGCGTCGGCGTCGTCGATCATGAGCTCGGACCACATTTGCGGGTTGAGGTGCGCCACACGGGTGAGATCGCGATAGCTACCGGCCGAAAAGCCGTGGTGGACCTGGGCAGTGGGGCTTTTGACGTAGGCGTTGGATACCACGTGCGCAAGCTGGCTCGTGAAGGCGATGACGCGGTCGTGCTCGGCGGCGCTGGTCACGCTGAACTTGCCAAAGCCCAGGGGGCGCACCATCTCGCGCACCTGGCCCAAAAGCTCCAGCTTAAGTGCATCGTCCACCGCGGGTGGCACGAGCACGAGCGGGGCGCCCTGGAACAGGTCGGCGCGGGAGTGCGCATAGCCCGAGTACTGCGTGCCCGCCATGGGGTGCGCACCCACAAAGTAAAAGCCGTGCTCGCGGGCAAGCTCAAAGGCGCGCTCGCACACGATGCCCTTGACACCCACCGTGTCGATCACCACGGGACCCATGATGGCGTCGGTGTCGGTGGCGTCGGCGAGCGCCTGGGCGTGCGCCTCGAGCCACTCGATGCATGCCTCGGGATAGCAGGCAAGGACGATGATGTCGCATTCGCCGAGTGTCTTGTCGTTGAGCTCTCCGGCGACAGTGCCCATGCTGGCGGCCGTCATGACATCGTCATCGGGGTCCCAGGCCAGCACGCGAACGCCCGCCTGTGCATAGCCGCGGGCAAAGCTACCGCCGATGAGGCCCAGGCCGACGATACCGGCGCACTTGGGGCCGCCCTGGTTAACACGCGCGTTTCTCACCGTACCCATGAGCTACTCCATGGTCTCTTGGCAGACGACCTCGCGGATGGCTCGGATGCGGCGCATGGTGTCGTCGAACTGATCGGGGGTGAGGGCCTGGGCGCCGTCGGACCAGGCGCGGCTCGGCTCGTCGTGGACCTCGATCTCCAGGCCGTTGGCACCGCAGGCGGTCGCGGCGAGCGCCATGGGCTCAACGTAGCGGGTGTAGCCGGTGGCGTGGCTGGGGTCGGCGACGACGGGCAGGTGCGACAGGTGGTGCAGCACCGGCACGGCGTTGAGGTCGAAGGTATTGCGGGTGCGGGTCTCGAAGGTGCGGATGCCGCGCTCGCACAGGATGACGTTGTCGTTGCCCTCGCTCATGATGTACTCGGCGGCCATGAGCAGCTCATCGATCGTGCCGGACATACCGCGCTTGAGCAGGACCGGAGTCTTGGTCTTGCCGACCTCCTTGAGCAGGGGGAAGTTCTGGGCGTTGCGGGCGCCGATCTGCATGACGTCGATCTTCTTGTCAAGGAAGACCTGCACGTCGCGTGGGTCCATGATCTCGGTGACGATCGGCATGTCGAGCTCGGCAGACGCCTCGCACAGCAGGTCGAGGCCGGCGGGGCCCATGCCCTGGTAGGCGTAGGGGGAGGTGCGGGGCTTGTAGGCACCGCCGCGCAGCATCGTGGCACCGGCGGCCTTCACGCGGCGGGCGATGCGGACGAGGTTCTCGCCCTCGACGGAGCACGGGCCGGCGATGACCTGGAACTGATCGCCGCCGATCTTGACGCCGTGACCGCAGTCGATGACGGAGTCCTCGGGGTGGAACTTACGGTTGGCGCGCTTGAACGGCTCGGAGACGCGCTGCACGCGCTCGACGACATCCATGGACTCGAGCAGGAACGGGTCGATCTTGGTCGTATCGCCCACCAGGCCGATAATCGTCTCATTCTCGCCGCGCGAGACATCGGTCTTCAGGCCCTTTTTCTCAATCCAGCTGACGATATGGCCGACGGCCTCGTCGCTGGCGCTCTGCTTTAAAATTGCAATCATGGTGTGCCTCTCACCTCGATGGATAACTTTTGCAAAAACGGCCCGCATCGCGAGCCGTGTATATATGGTGCATGAGAGTTTATACTATCTGACTCGCTTTTGCCTTCTAAAGTGGGCCGTTGCGCCGCGTCTTCCTCGGAATTGCAAAGCTTTTTCTTTTATTTTGATAGCCCGTGGTGCACTTGGGTATAATGCCAAACGTTGGCCCTATTAGCTCAGGGGATTAGAGCGTCTGCCTCCGGAGCAGAAGGCCGTTGGTTCGAATCCAACATGGGGCACCATCGAACGTAAGACCGTCCGAACCTCGCATGGTCCGGGCGGTTTTTCTTATACCGACGCGACGTGATGGGACGTGGTATGGCAGCAACGGATATCGAGCGCGGACTCTCGACCGCCGAGGTTGAGGAGCGCATCGCCGCCGGTAAGATCAACCGCAACATGGAGCTCAAGACCAAGTCGGTCAAAGAGCTCATCATCGAGAACCTCTGCACGTTGTTCAATTTGATCAACGTGATCTTGGCGTTCCTGGTCATTTTGACCGGTTCGTTTAAGAATCTGACGTTCCTGTTCGTGGTGTTCCTCAATACCGCTATTGGCGTCATTCAGTCCATGCGTTCCAAGAAGATGGTCGATAAGCTCACGCTGCTGACCTCCAAGAAGGCCATCGCGGTGCGCGACGGCGCCGAGGTGGAGCTCGACCTGGACCAGATCGTGCTCGACGACATCATCCGCTTGGGGCGCGGCGACCAGATTCCCGCCGACGCCGTGGTGGTGTCGGGCGAGGCGCTCGTGAACGAGAGCCTGCTGACGGGCGAGAGCGACCTTATTAAGAAACAGCCAGGCTCTGAGCTCATGAGCGGCAGCTTTATCGACTCGGGCCTGCTGCGCGCCCGCGTGATCCATGTCGGCGCCGACAACTACGTGGCCAAAATTAATAACGAGGCCAAGTACGTCAAAAAGGTTAATTCCGAGATCATGAACGCGCTGAACGCCATCGTGCGCTTTGCGAGCATCATCATGATCCCGCTCGGTTTGGCGTTGTTTGCCTCGAGTGTGAGCGAGCTGTGGGATGCCGCGGGAACCCCGGGCGATAGCGCGCTTTCGTGGTGCTTCTCCGAGCTGTTGGCCGGTCATGTGCCTTCGTCGGCGCTGCTGTCCACGGTGGGCGCCCTGCTGGGTATGATCCCGCAAGGCCTGGTGCTGCTGACTTCGTCGGTGCTCGCCATCGCCACGGTGCGCCTGGCCCGCCGCAAGGTGCTGGCACAGCAGCTCTACTGCATCGAGACACTCGCTCGCGTCGACGTGCTGTGCCTGGACAAGACGGGCACCATCACGTCGGGCCGTATGGAGGTCGAGGGCACGCATCCGCTGCCTGTTGAGGGTGTTGGCTTTGGCGTGGACTCGGACGAGGCGGCTGTTCCCGTCGATACCACAGTGCTCGATTTTGCGCTGGCTAACGTGGCACGTGCGACTTCGGCCGATGCCAACGAGACCTGCCAGGCGCTGCTCAACTATTACGCCGATCGCCCGGTCGAGGTGTCTGAGCCGCTGTCGGTCATTCCATTCTCGTCGTCTAAAAAATGGAGCGGCGCTTCTTTTGCGCAGGGCTCCTACGTAATGGGCGCCGCGCAATTCGTGCTCTCTGATCGTGCGTTTGCCCAGGTCGAGAACCGTGTCGCCGAGCTTGCCGATACCTGCCGCGTGCTCGTGGTGGCGCGCGTGGACGGCTTTACGCCCGATGGGGATATGGTGGGCGAGGCCGAGCCCGTGGGATTTGTGACCATCCGCGACGAGATTCGTACCTCGGCGGCCGAGACCATCGGCTACTTTAACGAGCAGGGCGTGACCCTCAACGTGATCAGCGGCGACGACCCGCGTACGGTGTCGTCGATCGCGCGCGTGGTGGGCGTGCCGGGGGCGGACGCTTATGTGGACGCCACGACGCTCGATACGCCGGCCAAGCTCGATGCCGCAGTGGACCGCTACCATGTCTTTGGTCGTGTGACCCCGCAGCAGAAGCGCGAGCTCGTGCAGGCGCTCAAGCGCCGCGAGCACACCGTGGCCATGACGGGCGACGGCGTCAACGACGTGCTGGCGCTCAAGGAGGCCGACTGCTCCGTCGCCATGGCGGCCGGCTCCGATGCCGCGCGTAATGTGGCCGAAATCGTACTCGTCGACAACGATTTTGCCTCGATGCCCGCCGTGGTGGCCGAGGGCCGTCGCTCCATCAACAACCTGCAGCGTTCGGCCTCACTGTCCCTGACCAAGACGCTGTTCTCGATGGGCCTGGCGGCGCTGTGTATCGCGCTGCCGCCGTACCCCTTCGAGCCCATCCAGATGACGCTCATTAACTTCTTCTGCATCGGCGCGCCGGGCTTTGTGTTGGGCCTGGAGCCCAACAATGCTCGTGTGAAGGGTGCGTTTTTGAGCAACGTACTCAAGCGTGCACTGCCGGCGTCGATTGCGGTCATTTTGGCTGCGGCGCTCGACATCTTTGTGGCGCGCGTGTTTGGCTTTAGCCAGCTCACGCTGTCTACGATGTGCCTGCTTACGTCGTGCGCGGCGAGCGTCAGCCTAATCTGGCGCATCTCGCAGCCTCTCACGCCCTTACGTGTGGTGCTCTTTGTGTTTGTAGTCGCCGGCATCCTGGTGGGCGTTATCGGATTCCCGGAGCTGCTGTCTATTGCCAACCTGTCGATGGGCCAGATGGTTATCTTGGCTGTTATCGTGGTCTTTACCTGCTCGGTGTTCTTTAAGCTCGCCACGATGATGGATTCGCTCAAGCCGCGTCGTCGTCATGCCGCAACTGGTTTTGGCCGCGGTGTGCGCGTCCGCCTGGGTCGCGGTGGCGGCAAGGTGAGCTCGACGGGCTCGACGGCCGAACGTTTTGCCAAGCGCGTCGCCGCCGACATGGCGCAGCGCCGCGAAGATCGCACCGCTCGCGAGGCCGAGGCCCGCGCACTCGAGGGCGTGGCCCAGGCCCAGCCCAAGAAAAAGAAGAGTACCGGAGCCAAGCGCTCTCGCGTGACCAAGTCCGCCCAAGGCATCAAAGTCTCGATGCCAAGCAAAAAGAAGAAGTAACTACGCGCCCTGCCGATGTTGAATTGGTGCCTTGCTCCTGTGGGGCCGTGGCGATGTTATGCTCTAACCTCGATTGTTTGAATTGCTTCGAAAAGAGGATGCCGTGATCTGCCCGCATTGCCTTAAGACTATCGAGGACGGCGCCTCGTTCTGCCCCTACTGCAACGCCTATGTGGGTCCGGGCGATGGCCCCGAGCACACCGAGTTCGTGTTCTGCGAGGGCTGTGGTGCCCGTCTTTCTCCGCATGATCGTACGTGTCCCAAATGCGGACGCCCCGCTCCGGGTATCCTCTCCGAGGACGCGGCCGCATCCGACCTGGCAGCGGGCCGCACGGCGGGCTTTCCGCGCCTAACGCAAGAGCAGATCGATACCGAGGTGCCTCATGCGCCCGCCTCGGCTGCCGCGGTTCTTTCGGATGCCGCCGACCCCAATGAGACTTGCGTGCTGCCGGCTTTCGATAAGGATTTCGGTATCCCCAAGGTCGACATTCCCACGCCCGTTTCCCTGCACGACGATGCTCAAAAACCCAAGCGCAAGGTGCACCCCGACGAGGACGCTTATCACAAGCACAAGCGTCATATCCCCAAGCCGCTCATCGTCATCGCGGTCCTTGCCGTCGTGTGCGGTGGTGCGTATTGGTTCGTGACGGCCGATCCCATGGGTGTCATGCCTGGCTTCTATGACCAGTTTGGCCAGGCCGCGCAGACGACCTTCCCCACGCGCCAAAAGGGCGAGGCGACTGAGGACGATACCAAGCAGGACGATTCTGCCGAGGTGGTCCAGGAAGAAACTGTGCTCACCGATGATCAGCTCTATACCAGGCTCGACGGTCTGTATCAGACCATCGTGTCCTACGGTGACGAGGACCAGATCGGCGAGGTCATCGATTCTTTTAACAATGGCTATCTTCGAACGCCACTGTCCACCCGTCAGGAGCTGTCGCAGAGTGCCTACGCCCTGCGCGACCAGATCAAAAAGACGCAAGATGAGCTTAACAACCTTAAGTATCAGGACGATACGGTCTATGCGGATGACATCGCCCACTTAAAGCAGCTTGCCGAGTGGATGTACGAGCGTGTCGACGTGATCTGTCAGAGCTGGGACATCTCGCTGGCCATTCCCGATGGTGAGTCGATGAGTTCCCACCAAAGCGATATCCTGGCGCCCATCGCGCAGGGCGGCAACAGCGCACTGAACCAGTACGACGCCAATGTGGGTTCCTGGAAGCCGCAGCAGCGTTCCTAAAATTAGTTCGCCATAGTCGGCATAACCTACGTGCGCAATTGATGTAAGCGCATGCTTATTGCTACAATTCGTACAAATATGCTTTAAACGCACGAGGAAGGAACCACATGTTTGGTTTTAAGAAAGAGCTCTACACGCCCGAGTATCAGCTTGCCGGCGACGAGTGCGCCGTTATCGAGACGTCGAAGGGTACCATCAAGGTCAAGTTTGACGGCGAGGGCGCTCCCATTCATGTCGCGAACTTCTGCGAGCTTTCTACGATGGGCTTCTATGATGGCCTTAAGTTCCATCGCTATGTGCCCGGTTTTGTCATCCAGGGCGGCGACCCCAATACCCGCGATATGTCCGGCGCCGACGTCGCCGCTGGTCTTGAGGGCCCCGACGGCATGCCCGGTACCGGTGGCCCCGGCTACTGCATCAAGGGCGAGTTTGCCACCAATCCGCGCAACAGCCATGTCGATGGTGCCCTTGCCATGGCACGCTCCATGGACCCCGATTCCGCGGGTTCGCAGTTCTACTTCTGCCTGGGCGCCCAGCATAACCTCGATTCCGGTTACACCGTCTTTGGTACCACGGTCGAGGGTCTCGATGTGATTTCGCAGCTGCGTGCCGGCGACGAGATCGTCCATGTCGAGATCGTTCACGAGTAAAGGGGACTTCCTTGAATAGCCAGCTGATCCAACAGGGCCGCGCCGCTTACCGCGCGGGTGATTTTTCCGCTGCAGCCCAGATGCTTGGGGCGGCAAAGACTCCCGATGAGATTATGGGCGAGGCCGATCACCTTCGTGGCAACGCCTTGATGCACCTGGGCATGTATGCCGAGGCCGCCGAGGCTTATGCTGCCGCCCTCAACGACGGCACCTACGGCAAGCGCGGCGCGCTGCTCACCAACCGCGGCAAGGCGCTCGCCGCCGTGGGCGACTACACGACGGCCGCCCAGGCGTTCTCTGCTGCTACGCAGGATGCTTCCTATGCCACGCCGTTCAAGGCCTATCTGGGCCTGGGCAATGCGCTGTTCCAGTCGGGCGATTATGCCAACGCAGGTACTGCCTTCCGTCAGGCTGCCATCGACGGCGCCAATCCGGCTCCTGCCGCCGCACTCGGCGAGCTCGGTCGTTGCTTCATCAAGCTCGGCCGTCCGGCGGATGCCGTGGAGACCTACCGTACGGCTATCGACTTTGCCGGTCCCCGTGACGACACGCGCGCGCTCAACGCCGGCATGGGTCAGGCGCTTTCTGCCGCCGGCCGTCCCTCCGACGCACTCGACGCCTTTAACGCCGCTACTGCCGATGGCATCTACCAGCTTACCTCCGAGCAGGCCGATGAGCTTGCCCGCGTGCACGATTCGCTTGCCGCGCTGTCTGCCCAGACGGCTATGGCCACGGCTCCGGCGCCTGCGATGGACGCTCCTGCCGTCGATCCGCTCGATCCTACGGGCGCGACCGGTCAGTTTATGCCCGATCCCTCGGACACCGGCTTCTTTACACTGTCAGAGTCCGAGATGGTCCAGCAGGACCGTCAGGATCGTAAGCAGGCCAAGGTCCGTCGTCGCCATCGCCACACGGGTCTCAAAGTCTTCATCGTGCTGCTTCTGCTCATTTTGATTGCTGCGGGCGGTCTGGGCTTTGCCTACACGCGCGGCTTTGGCTTCCCCTCGCAGGAGTCGGTTATCACCGATCTGTTCCAGGCTGCCGGCGACGGTGACACCGCAAAGGCCGAGTCTTGCCTGGCCTCGAGCCTGTCCGAGGACGCCAAGTCGATGATCATCTCCTCGATTCCGCAGGGCGCCACCGTGTCCGTCGAGGGCATGGATCAGTCCATGACCGAGACGACCGCTAAGGTGAAGGCATCGCTGTCCAAGGGCGGCGAGCAGGAGTACACCGTCAAATTCGTGCGCTCCGACAATCATATCGGCTGGGCCGTTTCCTCGCTCGATATGGATTTCTCGGCTGCTGACAACCAGTAGTGACCTTATGGGATTTAGCTTTGCCCGGCGCTTCACCGCAAGTGAGGTGCCGGGCTTGCGCTAGTATCATGAGCTAGTAGTTTTCCAGCAATCATCCAACACATCAGGAGTTGCGTTGTTTTCTTTGATGGATATGTTCTTCGGTAGCTATGCGGGCGATCTTGCCATCGACCTCGGCACCGCAAATACGCTTGCCTCCGTGCGCGGCAAGGGCATTGTCATTCGCGAGCCCTCTGTTGTCGCCATCGACAAGAACGACGAGCGCATCCTGGCGGTCGGTATCGAGGCAAAGCGCATGCTCGGCCGTACGCCCGGCAACATCGTGGCCGTTCGTCCCCTGAAGGACGGCGTCATCGCCGACTTCGATGTTACCGAGGCCATGCTTCGCTACTTTATCGACAAGGCTTCCGAGAAGCGCTATCCGTGGACCCCGCGTCCGCGCGTTGTCGTTTGCGTTCCCTCCGGCGTCACGTCGGTCGAGAAGCGTGCCGTCTTTGAGGCTACGATCCAGGCCGGCGCTCGCCAGGCCTATCTGATCGAAGAGCCTATGGCCGCCGCTATCGGCGCCGACCTGCCCGTCGAGGAACCCACCGGCTCCATGGTCATCGACATCGGTGGCGGTACCACCGAGGTTGCCGTTATCGCTATGGGCGGCATCGTCGTCTCGCAGTCCATCCGTATTGCCGGCGACGAGTTCGATCAGGCCATCCTCACGCACGTTCGTGATGCCTATAACCTGGCCATCGGCGAGCGTACGGCAGAGGACATCAAGATCAAGGTCGGCTCCGCCGTGCCGCTCAAGGACGAGCTCGATGTCGAGGTCAACGGCCGCGACGTGATCACCGGTCTGCCCAAGACCGTGCGCATCGAGAGCGAGGAGATTCGTCGCGCGCTCAACAAGCCGCTCGACGAGATGGCCAAGGCCGTTAAGGACGCCCTCGATGCCACGCCGCCCGATCTTGCCTCGGACCTTATGTACTACGGCATTTTGCTGACTGGTGGCGGCGCGCTGCTGCGCGGTCTCGACGTGCGCCTGCGCGATGAGACCGGCGTTTCGGTCAACGTCAGCCCCACGGCGCTCGATAACGTCGTTAACGGCTGTGCCCGCGTGCTCGAGGCCAATGCGTTTGATGGCGGCTTCGTCCAGACCAATGCTTAATTTCCAAAAGGTGGATTCCATTTGGCACGATCTTCGGGTTTCTCCACAAATTTGAATACCAAGCGACAATCAACGGGTATGCGCCCGTTGATTGTTTTCAGCCTGATTTCGGTGTTGCTGCTCACGTTTTACATCCGCGAGGGCGAGGCAGGACCGATTCATGCCGTGCGTTCGGGCGTAACGACGATTACCTCGCCGGTGCGCTTCGTGGGCTCGGCCGTGGCGGCTCCTTTCAATGCGATCGGCAACGTGTTCTCTAACCTTACGGCGTCGCAGGACACGCTCGACGAGCTCAAGAAGCAAAACGAGGAACTGACCTCTAAAGTTGCTGAGCTCTCCGAGGCTCAAAAGACCGCCGAGCGTCTGGAGGGGCTGGTCGGCCTGCAGTCGACCTATAACCTCAAATCGACCGCAGCTCGTATCGTTGGTGCTTCCGGCGATGCCTGGACCTCGACCGTTACCATCGACAAGGGCTCTGCCGACGGCCTTACCATCAACATGCCCGTGACGAGCTCTGCCGGTGTTATCGGCCAGATTATCGAGGTATCGGCCAAGACCTCTACCGTGCGCCTGATTGGCGACGAGAACTCCGGCGTGTCCGCCATGGTACAGGACACGCGCGCCCAAGGCATGCTGCAGGGTCAGGCTGACGGCACGCTGCGTCTTGAGTACGTGAGCGTTGACTCCGACGTTAAGGTTGGCGATATCATCGTGACCTCGGGCATCGGTGGCGTGTTCCCCAAGGGCCTTCCGCTTGGCACCGTCTCGTCGGTTGAGAAATCGGCAAACGACGTGTACTACACCATTGTGGTGCGCGCCCAGACGACGGCCGAGAACAACGAGGAAGTGCTGGTCATCACCTCGCTGACCGACGAACAGTCGGCCTCGGATGAAGACGTGAGCACGGCCAACAGCACACCGCAGGGAACGTCGCGCGATGCTGCGACCAAGACGAAGGACGAGAGCTCGGATGACAGTTCCGACACGTCCGAGACGACCGATTCCGGCTCGAGCGAATAGGGGGCATGTCCATGGATCTACACGAGCAGGGGATGAGCTCCCGTACGTTTGTGATCGCCGCCATCGTGTGCGTACTGCTGCAGGCAGGCCTGGCACCGCAGATCTCCATTGCGGGCGGTCGCGTCAACTTCATGATTATCCTGGTGTGCCTAAGCGTGTTCTCGGGCGACCCGACCCGTGCCGTCGTGTGCGGTTTTTGCAGCGGCTTGTTTTATGACCTGTCCGCTGCCGTGCCGGTGGGCGTTATGTCACTCCTGCTGACCGTGGGTTCTTTTGCCCTGGTGCACAGCGCCGTCGGTCAGACGGGCGGTACCCCGAGTGCGCGCGGCGTCACTGTGGGCGCCTTCGCGCTCGTCATTAATGTGATCTACAGCATCATCTTGCTGTTTATGGGTTTGGAGACGAGCTTTGTCGTGGCGATCTTCGGCCATGCGCTGCCGTCCTCGATCCTGACGGGTCTGGTTGCCATTCCGTTTTTGATGTCCGGTGTCGTGCCGCAGTCCGGCTATGGATTCTCCGCGCGTGGCGGACGCCAGACGGGCATGCGCTTTAAGCCCAAGACCCGTAAGCTCAAATAGGGGAGGCCCGTAGATGTCTTCCCAGTTGACGGTTATTATCGCCGGTATCGTGCTGGTTGTGGCCATCGTGGTCGCGCTGGTCATCATGCGTCGTGGCGATTCCCGTTTTACCTACGATACGCAGCATGGAACGGCCCCGCGCGCCACCGAGGGCGAGGGCAATACCGCGGCGACCGCCTTCAAGGGCCGCTTTTCCATCCTCACCACGGGTGTGGGCGCGATGTTTGCGGCGCTTGCCGTCAAGCTGTGGGGCATGCAGATGGTCTCGTCGGACTATTACGAGAAGCAGGCCAATAGTAATCAGACTCGCACCGTTACCACTCCTGCTGTGCGCGGCCGCATCCTCGACCGCAATGGCGTGGCACTTGTCCAGAACCGTCCCTCACTTGCTGTCGTGGCCTACCGCGACCTTGCCGAGGATGAGGTTCTGGTTCGCCATCTTGCCAACGTGCTTGGAATGCCTTATGTGGCGGTCCTTCGCAATATTCAGGACAATACAGAGGGCGCTCAGAGCCTGCATACCATCGCGACGGACGTCCGTCGCTCCACGGTTGCCTATATCAAGGAACACGCCGGCGAGTTCCCGGGCGTCAAGATTGCCGAGCGTACCGAGCGCCAGTATCCATACGGTGAGACGGCATGCCATATCTTGGGCTATACCGGCACCATTACCTCCGAGCAGCTCGAGGCCCAGAATAAGAAAACCTCTGGCGATGATAATGCTTCTGCTGGCAAGATTACGTACCAGTCGGTCGATATCGTGGGCCAGGCGGGTGTTGAGAGCTACTACGAAAACCTGCTGCAGGGTATTCGTGGCGAGCAGACCGTCAAGGTCGATGCCTCGGGCAATGTGACCGGTCAGGCCGGCGCCGTACCCGCAAAGGCCGGCTCTGACATTAAGCTCACGCTCGACCTTAAGATCCAACAGGCCTGTGAGGCGGCACTGGCGAGCGCTATCGAGCTTGCCAAGACCACTGGCTACAGCAATGCCGGTAACGGCGCCGTGGTGTGTCTCGATCCCAACAATGGCGAGATCCTGGGCATGGCGAGCGAGCCCAAGTTCGATCCGTCCGTCTTTATCGGCGGCGTCTCAAATGACGTGTGGACCGAGCTCAATGATGACAAGGGTTCGCACCCGCTGCTCAACCGCGCCATTAGCGGACAGTACATGTCGGCCTCGACCATCAAGCCGCTCTCGGCGCTGGCCGGTCTTGAGTTTGGAACCTACACTTCAACGCAGACAACCAACTGCACGGGCTATTGGACGGGCCTGGGCAAGGCTTGGGGCAAGCGCTGCTGGCTGACGTCTGGCCACGGCACCATGACGCTGCAGTCGGGTATCGCCAACTCGTGCGACCCCGTCTTCTACGACATGGGCAAGGCGTTCTTTTATGACGAGCAACATCCCGAGGGCCTGCAGGAGGTCTTTCGTCGCTGGGGTCTAGGCAAGACCTGCGGTATCGATCTGCCGAGTGAGGGCGCGGGCCGTATTCCCGATGCCGAGTGGAAAGAGTCGTACTTCACCGACGCATCTGCCGAGGACCGCAAGTGGAATGCCGGCGATATGACCAACATTGCCATCGGTCAGGGTGACATCCTGGTGACGCCCCTGCAGATGGCGTGCGCCTATATGGGTCTTGCCAACGGCGGCAAACAGTACGTGCCTCACGTATTTTTGTCTGCCGTGTCGCGCGATGGCGACGGCGATGCCTATAAGTACAACGGCAAGGGCAAGAAGAAGCGCCTGGAGGCCAAGATCAACAGCGATTCGGATTTGGCTCTTGTTCGCAACGGCATGCACGACGTGATTTACACGGCATCGACGTCCCTGGCGGCGCACTTTGGCACCCTGACGCCGCAGGTATACGGCAAGTCGGGCACGGGCGAGAAAAGTGGCGAGGACGAATACGCGTGGTTCTGCGCCTATGCACCGGCCGATGATCCCAAGTATGTCATCGCTACCGTCCTGGAGCAGGGCGGCGGTGGCTCAGATACCGCGATGCATGTCGTGCGCGACGTGCTCGGCGTGATTTATGACGAGCCCGATACCTCTTCGGCCTCGGGCGATTCTTCGGTTCGATAGGAGGTTGCGATGGATTTTTCTCCGGCGGATCTGTTCCGTTCAACCAAGACCGGCTCTCGCAGCAGCCTGGACCGCGTCAACAAGCATCTTTCGGCCTCGCGCGGCACGTTTCGCCAAAAGGTGCATATCGGTGTGCTCGTGGCTACTGTGGCGCTCGTCGCCTACGGTGCCATCATTATCTGGTCGGCTTCGCAGTTTAAGGCCGATGCATCGTTTTCACGCCATCTGCTGGGAATTGGCATCGGGGCGGTGCTGGCGGTGCTGGTCTGGCGTACCGACCTGCGCGGTATTTCCAATTTCTCGACGGCGTTGCTCGTCATCGACCTGATCGTGATCTTCTCGCCCAAGATTCCGGGCCTGTCCTATACGGGCGGTCTGGGCATGACGGGCTGGATCAAGATTCCCGGTATCGGCTTGACATTCCAGCCGGTTGAGCTTGCCAAGCTCATCACCATCTTCTTTATTGCTACGCTTGGCTCGCAATATAACGGTCGCATCGATACCGTTCGCGACTACGTCAAGCTCTGCGGCATGCTGTCCATTCCGTTTTTGGCCGTCGTTGCCATGGGCGACCTGGGCTCGGGCCTGGTCGTGCTTGTTTCGGGCGCCATCGTCATTTGTATGAGCGGTGCACGCCGCGAATGGGTGCTGTCGACTCTGGCCCTGCTCGTGGGCTTGGTGGCCCTCGTTCTGGCGCTCGATTCGGTCTTTGATTCGTTGCTCGGCCACGATGTGCTCATCAAGCAGTATCAGATGAACCGTCTGACGGTCTTTATCGACCCCGATAATGCCGATTCGGACGATGCCTACAACCTGCAGCAGTCGCTTATCGCCGTTGGCTCGGGCGGCTTCTTTGGTAAGGGTTTGGGCCATGCGACGCAGTCGGCCGGCGGCTTTCTGCCTGAGTTCCACACCGACTTCGTCTTCGCCTTCCTGTCCGAGACCTTTGGTTTTTGCGGTTCCTTTTTGCTCCTGTGCCTCTACGTGCTGCTGATCTTTTCGACGATTCGCGTCGCCTTTAAGTGTGAGTCGCTGTTTTTGCGTCTTTCGTGTGTGGGCATCGTTGGCATGTGGGCGTTCCAGACCTTCGAAAACATCGGCATGTGCATCGGCGTGATGCCGATTACCGGTATTCCGCTCCCATTTATTAGCTTCGGTTCGTCTTCGATGATGATTCAGCTGCTGACGGTGGGTATCGTACAATCCATATGGCGGCATCGTTCGGGCGCCGCGTAACCGCTGGAGGGGTTTGCCATGAAAATTCCCGTAGATAAGCTGACCCGCGCTTTTAAGATGGGCGCGTCCGTTAAGAAGGATTCCGATACACCTGTGCGCGTCTCGGTCTATCTGGATTCGTCCGCCTCGCGCTTTCTGGCCGAGACGGTGCGTGACGCCTTTGTGCCGCAGACGACCTCGGGCATTGTGCGCGTCGAGCGTCTGGGGGAGGAGCGAATTGCTCCAAAGACCGATACCGATGTGGTGCTGGTGCTCTCGTGTGGTTCCGACCGCTTGGAGAGTGCCGTGCAGGAGCTCGTGATCGCCGGCGCGCCCGTGTGCGTGCTTGCCGAGTCTGCTGTGGAGGTGCCGTTTATCGAGGAGTCTACGCCCATGCTCGGCGTGGTAGCGGCAACCGATAAGACGTATCTGCTCGAGACGCTTGCCCGCTGGATTCTCGATCGCACCGACAAGGAAACGGCTTTTGCGGCGAACTTTGCCTTCATGCGCATCGCGGCGGCCAATCGTATCATCACCTCGTGCGCGCTCACCAATATGGCGACCGGTGCGCTGGTGTTTTTGCCGGGCGCCGATTATCCCGTTATGGCGCTGGCGCAGGTGGGCATGCTCTTTGAGCTCGCTGCCGTCTTTGGACGCGGCATTAAGCCTGAGCGCGGCTACGAGGTCGCGGGCGTGCTTGCCGGCGGTCTTGTGATCCGAGCGGTCACCCGCGCACTTGTCAAGCAGACGCCGCATATTGGGTTTGCCGTCAAGGCGCTCACTGCTGCCGCGGGCACCTACGGCATGGGCCGTGCGCTCGTTTCGCTCTACGAGCGCGATGTCGACTACAGCCGTGCCAACGAGGTGGTCACTGCCACGTTCTCCCGCGTTCGCGATCTGGTGACCACGGTCGCGGGCGCTACCCGTCCTATGGCGTCCTATCAGGACGCATCAGATCTCGCTGCTTAGGGGTTTTCCGTTGCGCGTTGCATACCAAGACTGTTTTCATTTAATTGAGCCGTTGCTCGCCAAGGTCGAGAAGCCGAGTCGCTATATCGATCACGAGTGGGGCACGCTTTCCAAGGCCGATGCCGACTACCGTTGCTGCCTGATCTACCCGGATGTGTACGAGGTCGGTCTGCCCAACCAGGGTATCGCCATCCTCTACAACATCCTTAACCAGGCCGAGGGCATCTCCTGCGAGCGTGGCTATGTGCCGTGGCCCGATATGGGTGACGCTATGCGCGAGGCGGGCATTCCGCTGCTCTCGCTTGAGGGTGCAGCGCCGGTCGCTTCGTTCGATATCGTCGGTCTGCATGTGCCGCACGAGATGGCGGTGACGAACTTCCTCGAGGCACTCGACCTCGCTGGCATTCCACTGTTGGCGGCCGACCGAGGCGAAGACGACCCTATCATCATCGCCGGCGGCCCCTCGGTGTACAACCCCGAGCCGTACGCGGCCTTCTTCGATGCCATCCTCATCGGTGAGGGCGAGGAATCGCTGCTCGAGACCTGCCAGCTGCATCGCCGCCTGCGTGACGAAGGGGTCCCGCGCGCGCAGATTGTCGAGCAGCTTGCATCCATTGCCGGCAACTACGTGCCATCGCTCTATGAGGTTCGTCACGACGAGCCCTGCTCGCCGCATGGCTACACCGTGCCGCGTGAAGGCAAGGATGCGCCGACCGTGGTCTACAAGCGCGTCGTCGAGGATTTCGGCGCCACGAATCCGCTGTCGCAGTCGTGCGTGCCCTATGCGCAGCTGGTTCACGACCGCCTGTCTATCGAGATCCTGCGCGGCTGCGCCCGCGGCTGTCGTTTTTGCCAGGCTGGCATGACGTATCGTCCGGTGCGCGAGCGCTCGGCCGACCAGATCGTCTCGTCGGTGATTCAGGGTCTGGAAAAGACCGGCTATGACGAGGTGTCGCTGACCTCGCTCTCCACGACCGACCACTCCTGCATTCGCGACGTGCTCGGCAGGCTCAACCGTCGCCTGGAGGATACGGGTATTCGCGTGTCTATTCCGTCGCAGCGCCTGGATTCGTTTGGCGTGGATATGGCCGAGTCGGTTGCCGGCGAAAAGAAGGGCGGCCTGACGTTCGCGCCCGAGGCCGGCAGCCAGCGCATGCGCGACATCATTAACAAGAACGTGACCGAGGAGGACCTGGACCGTGCGGCCAAGGCGGCCTTCGAGGCCGGCTGGAACCGCATGAAGCTCTACTTTATGATGGGCCTTCCCGGCGAGCGCGACGAGGACATCGTGGCCATCGCCAATCTGGCCGATCACGTGCTGGAGCTCGGTCGTTCCGTGGTGCCCAAGGCTCGTCGCGGCTCGATCTCGGTGTCCATCTCGGTTTCGGTCTTTATCCCCAAGGCTGCCACGCCGTTCCAGTGGTGCCCGCAGCTCGACTACGACGACGTCAAGCGTCGCCAGAAGCTGCTTATCACGAGCGTTCGCAACCGTGCCGTCCGCGTTCATTACCACGATGCCGAGACCTCGCTCATCGAGGCCGCACTGTCCCGCGCCGGTCGTGACATGACGCCCGTCATCATCGACGCTTGGCGCTCGGGCTCCCGCTTTGACGCCTGGGTAGAGCATTTCTCGCTCGATAACTGGAAGGAGGCTGCTGCCAAAAACGGCATCGACCTCAATGAGCTCGTGCACCTGCCCTACGGGTTGGACTGGCGCCTGCCGTGGGAGCACGTGAGCCCCGGCTGCACACGCGGCTTTCTCGAGCGCGAGTACCGTCGCTCGCTCGAGGGCGTCACGACTCCCGACTGCACCCGCACGTCGTGCACCGGCTGCGGGATCTGCCCCACGCTCCACGCCAAGAATGTATTGATGGGTGATCGCGCATGAGTGAGCGCCTGACCGACAACCCCTCGCTCTTCAGGCTTCGTGTTCGCTATGGCAAGCGCGATCGCCTTAAGTACCTGGGCCATCTCGAAGTGATCCATACCATTGAGCGCATTGTGCGCCGTGCGGGACTTCCCTATGCCGTCACGCAGGGCTTCTCTCCGCACATGCGCGTGGGCTTCTCTTCGGCGCTACCGGTGGGTACGTCGTCGACATGTGAGTGGTATGACCTGTTTATGACCGAGTTCGTGGCGCTCGACGAGGCGTTTGGGCGCCTGGCTGCGGCGTCTCCGGCCGATCTGGCGCCCATCGAGGCGGCGTACATCGACGTGCGCACGCCGGCGTTGACGGCGCAGCTCACGCGCCTGTCGTAT
The DNA here is from genome assembly GCA_048484635.1 of Collinsella sp. Lineage (GTDB taxonomy): Bacteria > Actinomycetota > Coriobacteriia > Coriobacteriales > Coriobacteriaceae > Collinsella. The sequence goes on along the minus strand of DBFWDM010000115.1, from coordinate 390 downwards.
CGCATCGACCTGCATCTGGACCCCGAGGCGCCCGTAAGCGCCGACGAGGTGCATCGTGCGATCGACACGCTGCGCGCGGGCCATGGCATCGACTACGCGCGCGGAAAAAAGAGCAAGCGCTTGGATTTGGATCACACGCTCGTTGGCTATGAGCTCACGGCGGGGGAGCGCCCGGACCATTTGGTGCTCATGCTCGACACCCATGCCGACAACGAGGGCTCCATGCGTCCGGAAATTTTGCTTTCTGCGGCTGATGTTTTGTTGCAGGGCTTGACCCCGGGCGTGGATGCACCTATTGTTTCCACCGGTATGCAAGACCTCGTGACCATCTGCTCCTACGATGTCGAGCGTCAGAATCAAGCATGCGAGGACGACGAGGGCCGACTCGTC
>DBFWDM010000114.1:0-5072 GCA_048484635.1 Collinsella sp. | reverse complement strand
CACTTAATGTGCTTTCCGAGCGAGCCCAGGACCTGACCGAACGAAAAACTTACCCGCCTCGCCCGGCCAGGTCCGACGAGCAACGTTAACGAGCCGCCAGGATGGCGTCGATGAGCGTCAGTACGCCCCCGTCGTTGTTGCTCGGAATGCGCCACTTGGCGTGCGCGTTCATGTGCTCCTCGGCATTGTCCACGATAAAGCTGTGACCGACGCGCTCCAGCATGGGGATGTCGTTGTAGGTGTCGCCCACGGCGGCAGCATCGGCAATATCGATGCCCAGGTGCTCGCACAGGTGAGCGACGCCGGCGCCCTTGTCGACGCCCAGGTTCATAAAGTCGATCCACTCGCGCCCAGCGTTGGTGACGTAGAGTTTGTCCGAGAACTCGGGGCTATAGGTCTCGCGGAAAGCGGGCTCGGCGTCGTAGCCGGGGAAGAAGACCGAAATCTTGTTGGACTCGAAATCAATGCCCTCAAAGCTGTCGACGTAGTTGATTGTGTTGTAGTAGACGCTGATCTCGTCGTGGTATTGATGGTCGCGGGCAAGCACGTAGAACTCGTCGAAGCAGCACAGGACGGGGACAGCGCGAGGATCCTCCGAGGCACGGCTCAAGACCTGCTGATACAGCTCCACGTCAATATTGCTCTTATAGATATAGCTGCCGCGATAGATCACGCAAGCTCCGTTGTCGGGACAAAAGGCGAGGCGGTTCTTGATGCCCTCGAACATCTCCTCGAGCTTGGGGGCGGGACGTCCGCTGGCGGGGCAGAATACGATGCCGGCGTCGGCGAGCTTGTCCAGGCGCTCATCAAGACCCTGGGGCAGCACACGCTCGTCGGTCAGCAGCGTCTTGTCCATATCGACGGCGAGAATCTTAATGTTGCCGATGTTGGCGTCCGATTCGTAAGTTTGCATAAAAGCGAGCCTTTCGTTTCGAGATTGTTTCAGACGTTATAACCATCAACTCGTAGTCGAGCGTATTTTCGCAGGAACGGAGCGTATTTGCACCACGCTTCACAAAGTAATGAAAAAACTTTTCAGAAATTTGAATTTGTCGCTTGCGCAGCGTGCACTTTATCGTAATATAGCGACCATCGAAAACGGAGACGGGAAAACAACCGCTTACCGAGGAAAAGGTACCGTTTACGATATTAGAATTGCGCCCGGCGATAGGTGAAAGGAGAGGCAGATGCAGTTCGTAAAGATCATCACCACTGCAGACAATGCCATCCGACGCCAGCGCGCAATTTCCCGACGACGATAACAATCGTCTCTGTCCGCATGGGGCGCAATGCCTCAACAGAGTCATTTTGAGGTCGTTGGGTTTTAAGCACGACATAGCCGCATGTTTCTAGGGCATGCCTGTGATGCATTCTGCTGAATAACCTGATATTGCACGGTTTTTGACCTCAAGGTGACTTGCAACTGACCGATGTTCTAACTAGCTACCAAGGGCGAAAGGAAACAGCCATGAGCAAGGAAAAAGTCGTTCTCGCATATTCCGGTGGTCTTGATACATCCGTATGTGTCAAGTGGCTCCAGGACGAGAAGAATCTCGATGTCGTTTGCGTCTGCGGCAACGTGGGCCAGGAAGAGACCGGACTGGATGCCAAGAAGCAGAAGGCGCTCGACCTGGGCGTTCTCGATTGCCAGGTACTCGACCTGCGCGACGAGTTCTCCGATGAGTTCCTGACTAAGGCCATCGCCGCAAACTCCATGTACGAGAACAAGTATCCGCTGCTCTCCGCCCTGTCTCGCCCGCTGCTTGCCAAGAAGCTTGTTGAGGTCGCCCACGAGTTTGGCGCGACCTACGTCGCCCACGGCTGCACCGGCAAGGGTAACGACCAGGTCCGTTTTGAGGCCGCCGTCAAGGCCCTCGACCCCGAGCTCAAGGTTATCGCCCCGGTGCGCGAGTGGGATCTGAAGTGCCGTCCCGACGAGGTCGCCTATGCCCACGCTCACAACGTGCCGGTTCCCGAGGGTGCCAACGACAACCCCTACTCCATCGACGACAACCTGTGGGGTCGTGCCATTGAGTGCGGTCACCTGGAGGATCCCTGGAACGAGCCGCTCGACGACGCTTGGGTTATGACCAAGAACCCCGAGGACACGCCGGACACCCCGACCTACACCGAGATTGAGTTTGAGGCCGGCAAGCCCGTCGCCGTCGACGGCAAGAAGATGAAGCTCTCCGAGATCGTCATCGCCCTCAACAAGATCTCCGGCGACAATGGCTTTGGCCGTCTCGATCTGGTCGAGGATCGCCTGGTGGGCCTTAAGAGCCGCGAGTGCTACGAGGTTCCCGGCGCCCTGACGCTCATCACCGCCCACAAGGCGCTCGAGGACATCTGCGTCGAGGGCGACCTGCTCAAGACCAAGATTAAGCTCGAGCAGGATTGGGCCACCGCCGTGTACAACGGCCAGTGGTACAGCCCGCTCAAAAACGCGCTCGACGCCTTTATGGCTGACACCCAGAAGTTCGTGACCGGCACTGTCCGTCTGAAGTTCTTTAAGGGCAACTGCCATGTCGTCGGCCGCAAGAGCCCCTTCAGCCTCTACGACTACGGTCTGGCTACCTACGACCGCGACACCACGTTTGACGAGAAGGCCAGCGCCGGCTTTATCGAGATCGATACGCTGTCGCTCAAGACGTGGGCAAAGGTCCAGGGCCCCAGCTCTGCTGCCGCCCAGGCCTAGCGCCTCCTTCCCTTGGTATCCGCGCGGCCCATCCGCGTGATACATAACGGGCGCACGGGGTCCCTACCTTTCGTTATGCTTGCTGACACTTCTTAACATCGGTGGCCCCTACGTTCCGCCCGCATATATGATGCCGCGTCTGCGGCTGAGTCCGAGCCCCGCCGGGGTTGTCCGGCGGGGCTCCTTCTATCAATTTGGCGGCTCTGCGCCTATATATATGAGGAGTATCCATTATGTTCAATGCTATTGCGCATGCTTTACTTGCCCTCGCGCCCGAGTTCGATGCTGCAAGGGTCGAGGACGTTCCTATGAGCCTGAAGGCCTGGATCGATGGTTCGCAGGGCAACATCCGGAGGGAGACGTTGGGCGCCAAGTGCATGGTGCGTCACTTCTTTGCAAATTAGCCACATGGCCCCGCGCGCGGCAGGGAGTGTGTAAAACTAGCGGTTGATAAATCGCTTTAGCGACAGGGCACATTGCTTTGGACGCTTGTTTTGGTATTTGGAGAAAGGAGACGGTTCCATGGCTCTTTGGGGCGGTCGTTTTGAGGCGGGCGTGGCCGAGGTCACGCAGGAGTTTGGCGCGTCGCTGCCGGTCGACAAACATCTCTATAAGCAGGATATCGCCGGCTCTAAGGCGCATGCCAAGATGTTGGCCGCCCAGGGCATCATCAGTGCCGAGGACGAGCAGGCGATTGCCAAGGGCCTGACCGGAATCGAACAGGATATCGATGCCGGCAACTTCACCTTCGATATCAACGACGAGGACATTCATATGTCCATCGAGAGCGAGCTGACGCGCCGCATCGGCGAGGCCGGTAAGCGCTTGCATACCGGGCGTTCGCGCAACGACCAGGTGGCGACCGATACGCGTCTGGGCGTCAAGGCGCTGGCCAAGGAGCTCATGGAGGCCAATCTTGAGCTGCGCCATGTGCTGGTGGATGCGGCCAAGAAGTACGACAAGGTGATTCTGCCGGGCTACACGCACATGCAACATGCTCAGCCCGTGCTGCTGTCGCATCACCTGCTGGCGTATTCCTGGATGTTCGCGCGCGACTTTACGCGTTTGAAGGCCGCCTTTGATGCTGCCGACAACTGCCCGCTGGGTGCCGCTGCGCTTGCCGGTACGAGCTATCCGCTCGATCGCCAGATGACGGCTGCCGAACTTGGCTTTGCGGGCGTGATCCCCAACTCGCTCGATGCCGTTTCCGACCGTGATTTTCTGCTCGATCTGCATTACGCCGGATCCGTCATGGCGATGCACCTGTCGCGTCTTTCCGAGGAGATCGTACTGTGGTCGAGCTCCGAATTTGGCTTTATCACGCTTTCCGACTCGTACTCCACTGGCTCGTCCATCATGCCGCAGAAGAAGAATCCCGACTTTGCCGAGCTTATCCGCGGCAAGAGCGGCCGTGTGTATGGCAACCTGGTGCAGCTGCTCGTGACCATGAAGGGCCTGCCGCTTGCTTATAACAAGGACTTGCAGGAGGACAAGGAGGGCGCGCTTGATACCGCCCATACGCTCATGCAGTGCCTGTCCGTTATGGCCGGAATGATTTCGACTTGGACCGTCAACGAGGATGCCATGGCGCGCGAGTGCGGCGTGGGGCACCTTGCCGCCACCGATGTTGCCGATTACCTGGCCAAGCGTGGCCTGCCGTTCCGCGAGGCACATGCCGTGGTGGGCCATCTGGTCCTGATGTGCGAGAAGCGCGGCTGCAATCTTGAGGACCTGCCGTTTGAGGTGTTCCAGGAGGCAAGCCCGCTCTTTGAGCGCGACATTACCGAGGCGCTCGATATCCCGTCGATTGTCGCCGCGCGCACGACCGAGGGCGGCACCGCTCCTGCCGCCGTTGCCGTGCAGTTGCAGCGTGCCGAGGCACAGCTCGTGGCTGACGAGGGCGTGTTTGGATCGCTGACCAAGGTCGTCGAGATGGGTCACGGGGCAAAGTAGAGGTTTGGCTGAAGCCGTTTTGGCCATGTATTGATAAATCGTTTTGCTTTACGGGCGTCTGCTGATGTGGGCGTCCGTATTTTGTTGCTATGGGGGAGGGGCTTGTCGAGAAGTTCTGTAGGACCTTTGGGCAGGTTGTGAAGGGGGTACGTTCGCGGGCGGCAACCGACCGCCTGCTCTGTTCGATGCGGTTGATGGGCGGTCGGATGGTACTCTAATCGGGCTTCGAAACAGAAGTGACACATATGGAGCGCTTTAATAAATTACAGCGTTTCAATAAACAGCTTTTTGTTTAACTGCAGCTAAAACTCTGTTACGATGCAGTCCAGGCGGGTGCCGGAATGGGACTTGGGCACGCGCGAACCTACTTGAAAGGCTACCTTATGGCTATCGAGAAGACCTTCATCATGATTAAGCCCGACGC
>DBFWDM010000113.1:0-2711 GCA_048484635.1 Collinsella sp. | reverse complement strand
ACCTATCGAAACACATCTCCACCGTTCCTTCAACTGGGAAAACGGCGCCCCCGGACCCCAGGAGGGGCCGCGGGGGCGTTCGGCTAACTGCGGGAATGGCCTATTCGCTCAATGTGTTCGGCTGAGATCGGAAATCAACCTCGATAAGCTCAACCTTGCGTAACATCTCCCGCTTACGACATCCACGTCCGTCAACCGAGGCCTCGCCCATCTGGTTGTCATAGGGATCCTCGCGCATACCATCGAAAGCAGGCACAAATTCAGCCTGGAATCGATTGTTGGCCACCATACGCCACGGGTCGAAATTGCCAAAGTAGTGACGACGACGCCACTCCTCCCCCATCCTGCGTGCCGAGGAACCAAACGATACGTCGGCGTTAAGCCAACCGGTCTGTGGCGTATAGAACTCAGCCCAATCGTGCGGCCCCACCGAATCGGGCGCAACATACAGGCCGCTCTGCCAACGGGCAGGCACGCCCGCGATACGGCACATGGTGATAAACGTGAGCGCCATAACGCCGCAATCGCCGCGGAGCGAATGCGCGCAGTCATCAGCGATGGAGCCCAAAAGCAGGTACGGCGGCTGATAGCGATAGTCGATATACTGCGTCAGGTAATCATAGATAGCACGGGCGCGATCGAGCGGATCCACGAGTCCGTCAACAACACTGGCCGTCAGTTGCTGCAGATACGGCGTGAATGCGATGTGCGGACGGTCCTCGGAAATATCCTCGGTCAGAGGCGCGTCCATACGCGGATGAACCGGAAGTGTGCCACCGTAGACATCACAATAAGCAGCATCGATGTGATAACGATAGGTCACCGAGAATGAGCGTTCACTCGAAGAAGACCACGAGGCGGTACGCGCCGAAGCGTTCGCGGGAGCAACAGCACCCTCCGGCGTCATGTCGAGAATCTCGACCCGAGACTGTTGACGGCAGGCAGCCGCGACGGGAAGCCAAGCGCAAACGGTCTCCCCCTCCAGAGCGCCGGGGACAGACACGGACGCTTTAAGCGTAATGACGCGAGCCAATCCGTTTTGCGACTCCATCTCCTTGAGCATCTCGTTGCGCAGTGCAATTCCGTCCGTAGAATCGGGCCGCATGCCGGGAACCTCTTTGGGATATACGCGAAGCGAATCGAGGAAGTTGTCGAGAACGAACAGCTCGCCATCGATAAAGCGCCAGTCAATACGCTTACGGTCAATCAGATCGTCAAACTGCTCCTCGGTAAACTCAGGCCACTCCTCGCGAATCATCGCAATAGCTCGATCGCGCGACACCGAAAAATGAAGCGGCGTCTCAAGCATGCGATACCGCTCGGCACGAACGCAGGCAGCAAGCGAGGGATCGGGATTCTGCCCCAAAAGACGATCACAAGCCGCAACAGCCTGCGTCAAATATCCGGCATCCTTGAGACGAAGAATCTCGGGCGGCAGTCCAATATCGAGATGACGGAAATCATCACAGCAAACATCAACAGAGCAACCAACAGGACCCTCGTCAATGACCTTCCCATCCGAAGGCAGCACATTAATAACAGCCATACCAAACTCCAAGTCATTAGAACTCTTGAAGCCCATTGTAGCGAGATAAAAAAGAAAGCCCCAATAAAGGAACCCTCAACACCGATAAACGGTACCTCTAAAAATGAATTCAGCCCAGTAACCCTGTAGCGAGTTAACAAAGGAGGCCCCGTTTCCCCGGAGCTGATTCCGTCGCGCGACTTCTGGCGAAGCCAGTAGCCACCTTAATTCAGACTCGTAACCCTGCGGCGTTAAACGAAGGAAGCCCCGTCTCCCGGAACTGTTTCCTTGGCGCGACTTCTGGCGAAGCCAGGTGAGCGCAAAGGAAACAGTGTAGGGAGACGGGGCTTCCGGTGGGAAGTTTAGCGACGCTTACGCCTTGTTGACGGAGCCAAACTCCTCCATGAGCTCCTTGGTGCGGGCAACGATGTTGTCGCGACCAGGCTTGAGGAGCTTGCGGGGGTCAAAGCCCTTGCCCTGCTGATCCTTGCCAGCCTCGATGTACTCGCGAACGCCCTTGGCAAAGACGAGCTGCAGATCGGTGTTGACGTTGATCTTGGAGATACCCAGGGAGATGGCCTTCTTGATCTGATCCTCGGGGATGCCGGTGCCACCGTGCAGGACGAGGGGCAGGTCGCCGGTCTGGGCCTTGATCTCGCCCAGGCGCTCGAAGGAAAGGCCAGCCCAGTCGGCAGGGTACACGCCGTGGATGTTGCCGATACCGCAGGCGAGGAAGTCGACGCCCAGGTCAGCGATCTGCTTGCACTCAGCAGGATCAGCGAGCTCGCCGCTGGAGGTCACACCGTCCTCGGTGCCGCCGATGCCGCCGACCTCGGCCTCGATGGACATGCCCTTGGAGTGGGCAAGCTCAACGAGCTCCTTGGTGCGGTCAAGGTTAAGCTGGAAGGTCTCCTCGTGAGAGCCGTCATACATGATGGACGTAAAGCCGGCCTCGATGCACTTGAAGCAGTCCTCGTAAGAACCGTGATCGAGGTGAAGGGCGACGGGAACGGTAACGCCCGTGGCCTCGACGGCAGCCTTGACCATGTCGGCGCAGACCTTGAAACCGCCCATCCACTTAGCGGCACCAGCGGTGCACTGAAGGATCAGCGGAGACTTGGCCTCCTCGGCGGCCTGGAGAATAGCCAGGGTCCACTCGAGGTTGTTGGTGTTGAAGGCACCGAGA
>DBFWDM010000112.1:0-1316 GCA_048484635.1 Collinsella sp. | reverse complement strand
CCGGCCGAGGCAACGGAGGCACGCAGGAGCTCCTGATAGTTATCGACGGCCTCGATCACCGCGGTGAGGAAGACGATGAACTGCAGGTTGTCGAGCGGGGTGTCGCCCGGATCGAGCAGATTCTCGGACTCGGTGCCAAGCGACCAGTTGTTGTGCTTGCCCGAACCATTGATGCCCTCAAAGGGCTTCTCGTGCAGCAGGCAGACCAAGTCGTGGCGGGAGGCGATGAGCTTCATCTTCTCCATCATGACCAGATTCTGGTCGATGGCCTCGTTGACTTCGCCATAGACGGGGGCAAGCTCATGCTGGCAGGGAGCAACCTCGTTGTGCTTGGTCTTGGCGGGAATGCCAAGCGCCCACAGTTCATCGTCCAGGTCCTTCATATAGGCCGAGACGGTGGGGCGGATAGCGCCAAAGTAGTGCTCCTCGAGCTCCTGGCCCTTGCAGGGAGCGGCGCCAAAGAGGGTGCGGCCGGTAATGACCAGGTCCTTGCGCTTGCGGTAGGCGTCCTTCTTGATCAGGAAGTACTCCTGCTCGTCGCCCACGGAAGGAACGACCTTCTTGGGGGTCTTGCCAAACAGCGCCAAAACGCGCTTGGACTCACGCGAGAGCGCGGTCATGGAACGCAGCAGCGGGGTCTTCTTGTCCAGGGCCTCGCCCGTGTAGGAGCAGAAAGCCGTGGGGATGCACAGGACATCATCCTTGATAAAGGCGGGGCTGGTGGGGTCCCAAGCGGTGTAGCCACGAGCCTCGAAGGTGGCACGCAGGCCGCCGTTGGGGAAGCTCGAGGCATCGGGCTCGCCCTGGATGAGGTTCTTGCCCGTAAACTTGGTAATGGCGGTGCCGTCGTGGTTGGGCTCCAGGAAGCTGTCGTGCTTCTCGGAAGTAATGCCCGAAAGCGGCTGGAACCAGTGCGCGTAGTGCGTCGCGCCCTTGGAGATGGCCCAGACCTTCATGGCATGGGCAACGGCGTTGGCCACATCCAGGTCGAGCGGCTCACCGCCCTCGAGGGTTGCAGCAAGGCGCTTCCAAATGTCCTTGGGGAGGTAGTCCTTCATGACTTCCTCAGAGAACACCATGGTCCCGAAGCGGTCAGTAAGATCGGCCATACGGAACTCCCTTCGTATCGGCACCGCGTGAGAAGCGGTGTTGATTACTAACGAACGAGTCATAGCTTAGACTCGCCGTGTTTCCGCGACATTACCGTTATGTTGCTGTCGCGAAACCAATCAATGAGGTTACCCTATCGAGGCGGCGTTGCCACCCTCAACAGCCAATCAACTGCATAAATTGCAGACCTCTCCCCATGGTTTAAG
>DBFWDM010000111.1:0-7092 GCA_048484635.1 Collinsella sp. | reverse complement strand
GCGATTAGGCTGTGCTTGGAGTGTATCGGAATTGGATAAAAGAGAAAACACTGCGTCGCATGTTTTGGCCCGATTTCGCGGATTCATTCAGGCGGCGGCGACGCTGGTCACCAATATTCACCTGCCAAACTTTGCCAAAGGAAGCATCTATCAGGGCGCGGGAAAAACAGTCTGCGTACCTGGACTTAACTGCTATTCGTGCCCCGCGGCATCGGGTGCGTGCCCCATCGGGTCGTTCCAGTCGGTGGTAGGTTCATCCAAGTTCAACTTTTCTTACTATGTTACCGGTACGCTCATTTTGCTCGGCGTGCTGCTGGGACGCTTTGTATGCGGCTTTCTGTGCCCGTTTGGCTGGCTGCAGGAGCTGCTTCATAAGATTCCCGGCAAAAAGTTCTCCACGAAAAAGCTCAAGCCGCTCACGTACATCAAGTACGTCGTGCTGCTGTTTGCCGTGGTGCTGCTGCCCGTCTTGGTGGTTAACGACGTGGGCATGGGCGACCCGTTCTTTTGTAAGTACATCTGTCCACAGGGTGTGCTCGAGGGCGCCATTCCGCTGGCCATTGCCAATGCCGGCATTCGATCTGCGTTGGGACATCTCTTTACTTGGAAACTTGTCGTTCTCATTGCCGTGGTAGTGCTGAGTGTTTTGTTCTACCGCCCCTTCTGCAAATGGATTTGCCCGCTCGGCGCATTCTATGCGCTCATGAATAGGGTGTCCTTGTTGGGGATTCAGGTTGACGCGTGCAAATGTGTCTCGTGCGGCAAGTGCTCAAAGGTTTGTCAGATGGACGTTGATGTGGTCCGCGCGCCCAATCATGCCGAATGTATCCGGTGCGGAAAGTGCATCGGGGCCTGTCCTGTCGATGCCATCAGCTATCGCTATGGCCTGGATGTGTCGGCGGAAAAGCTTCCCTTGACCGCCGATAAAAAGTAAACAAGCTTCGACAAAACGGAGGAATGACTATGAAGCTTTCTAAGATTGCGGCCCTGTTTATGGTGCCGGTATTGGCCTTGTGCCTTGCGGCGTGCTCGGCACCCGGTGGCAATGCGAGTAAATCTGCGGGCTCCGATCCTAAGATCGCAGAACTCACTGCACAGAAGCCGACCAATGCCGACGAGGCCGCCGAGCTGTATGCGAAGCTCATGCAGAAGGAGAACGAGATCTTTTCGAGTGATAACGCGCTGTGGGAAAAGGTATTCAACGCGGCAAATAAAGACTCGACAATGATTGAGGACGGCAGCAATTACGGCGATTTCCTGCTCAAGACCATCGACGGCGCCAAGGATGAGTTCACGGCGGATGAGCTTAAGACGCTCAAGGCCGGTGCACAGCAGATCAAGGAGATCGAGGACAAGCTCGAGAGCCTGGAGAAGGAGTTCCCCGGCTGTGGAAGCACGCCGAGCTCAGGCGAGAGCGTCGACGCTTCGACCGCTGGCATGACGGCTGGTGCCAATGCTTCGAGCGAGGCGACGAAGTTCCCCAGCTTTACGGGCAAAGACCTGGATGGCAACGACGTGAGCAGCGACGAGCTGTTCGCTAAGAACAAGGTCACCGTCATGAACTTCTGGTTCACCACTTGCAAGCCGTGCGTGGGCGAGCTGGGCGATCTTGAGAAACTGAATAAGGAGCTTGCCGAGAAGGGCGGCCAGGTCGTGGGCGTCAATTCCTTTACGCTCGATGGCAACAAGGGTGAGATTGCAGATGCCAAGGACGTGCTGAGCAAGAAGGGTGTGACATATAAGAACATCTGGTTCAAGTCGGATAGCGAGGCCGGTAAGTTTACGTCAAATTTGTTCTCGTTCCCGACAACGTATGTCATCGATCAGAATGGCAACATCGTAGGGGAGCCCATCGTGGGAGCCATCAGCTCCGCCGAGCAGCGCGCAGCACTCGACAAGCTTATCAACCAGGCGATTGCGAATAGCGAGCAGTAAAAAACACGTAAAGCATCGCGAGGATCGTGTGTCGCTGTGCGGAGTAGTCCGCTGCCTTTCAAGATAATCTCCACCATATAGAGGCCCCACTTGGGGCCTCTTTTTTTGGACGCCGTCCCGTTCGTTTTTTGATGCGGTTCCCTACATTCCTCACTGGTGTCGGTGAAAAATGGGGATAGAGTAGGACAAACGCGTCGAATACGAACGGTGGAGGAGAGCGGGCAAGTGCGCCCGTGCAGGAGAGGTTGCCGTCCATGCTGGAGCTCAAGGGCATTTGCAAAAGGTACGTTACGCAGTCGTTTACGCAGGTGGCGCTCGACAACGTAAGCCTGTCTTTTCGTGATAACGAGTTCGTGGCCATTCTGGGTCCCTCGGGTTCGGGTAAAACCACGATGCTCAACGTTATCGGCGGGCTCGATCATTTCGATTCCGGCGACCTGCTGATCGACGGTATTTCGACCAAGGACTTTCACGATCGCGATTGGGACGCCTATCGTAACAACCGCATCGGCTTTGTGTTCCAGAGCTATAACCTCATTCCGCATCAGACCATCTTGGAAAACGTTGAGCTGGCGCTTACGCTCACGGGTGTGGGCCATGCCGAGCGCCGCCAGCGTGCACGTAAGGCGCTCGAGGCAGTTGGTCTGGGCGAGCACGTGAACAAGCGCCCGAGCCAGCTTTCGGGTGGACAGATGCAGCGCGTGGCCATCGCCCGTGCTCTGATCAATGATCCCGAGATTGTGCTGGCCGACGAGCCGACCGGCGCTTTGGATTCCGCAACGTCCGTGCAGGTCATGGACTTGCTCAAGGACGTGGCGCGCGACCGTCTGGTTATTATGGTCACGCATAATCCTGAGTTGGCGTACCAGTACGCCACGCGCATCGTCAACCTGGCGGACGGCAAGATTACCGACGATTCCGACCCCTTTGATGTAGCAAAGGCCGCGCGTCGCGAGGCCAAGCCTACGCGCAAAACCTCGATGAGCTTTGTGACGGCGCTGGGGCTTTCTGCCCGAAACCTCATGACCAAAAAGGGCCGCACGGCCATGACGGCCTTTGCGGGCTCGATTGGCATTATCGGTATCGCGGCGATTCTGGCGCTGTCCAACGGCGTAAACGGCTACATCAAAAAGGTCGAGGAGGATACGCTCTCGAGCTACCCGCTCACCATTTCCAAGCAGGATTACGACCTGTCGTCCATGATGGGTGGACAGGGGGCCACGGATGATGACTCGCCTGAAAACGTGGATTTGTCCGACGACAGTGCCGGCGGCAAGGCTAAGGGAACCGATAAGATTCCCGTGGTCACGGCCGTAAAGGATATGTTTGCGAGCGTTAAGTCCAATGACATGACGAGCTTTAAGGCATGGCTCGATGCCGGTGGCGATGGCATCGATAAAGAAGTCAATGCCATCCAGTACGGTTATGGCGTGACGCCGGTTGTCTATCGTGCGGGCAAGGGTGACGAGAAACCCGTTCGGCTGGTGCCCAACGCTATGACTGAGGCAATGAGCGGCGGCGCGAGTTCGGCGGCGACGGTGAGCATGGAATCCATGGGAACCTCGGTCTTTAACGAGATGATTGACGACCAGAGCTTGCTCGACAGCCAGTACGATGTCGTCGCCGGTCATTGGCCCACGTCTGCTAACGAAGCCGTAATGGTGCTTTCGAGCCTTGGAACGGTGGGCGACTACACGCTCTATAGCATCGGCGCGCTGGATATCGATGAGCTCAACGACCTGGTTAACAGCGCCATGGCGGCCGACGGTGGGGTCGAAACGCCCGAGACCGGCACCGATTTTACCTACGACGATGCGCTGTCTACGACGTTTAAGGTGCTGTCACCGGCCGATGCCTATCGCAAAAACGAAGAGACCGGCATGTGGACTGACATGTCTGGTGACGCCGACTTTATGGCCGCCAAGGTTGCCAACGGTATCGACGTGCACATTGTGGGCGTGGTGCGACCTAACGAGACGGCCAATGCGAGTGCGTTATCTCCGGGCATTGCCTATACGCATGCGCTGACCCGCCAGCTTATGGAGCGCGCCGCCGATTCGCAGATTGTGCAGGAGCAACTCGCCCACCCCGAGACGGATGTCTTTACGGGCAAAACCTTCGACGAACTGCAAGGCGAGGCCAAGCAAGGCGTGGATCTGGGCAGCATGTTCAGTGTGGACGAGGCGGCGCTTAAGAGCGCGTTCTCGTTTGATGCGTCTGCACTCTCGGGTGCGGCCGGCGGTATGGACCTTTCTGGTATCGACTTGTCCGGGCTGGACATTGACCTTTCGAACGTTGGCAAGGACATCGACTTCAGCGACATCATGGCCAAAGCGCCGGCCCCAGATTTCTCGGGCATCTTTGACGGTCTGGAGCTCACGCCCGAGCAAATGCAGCAGGTGGGAACGCTTGCCAACCAACTGTTTGAGGGCTTTTTGCAGTCTGATCAGTTTAGGGCGCTGTCACCCGATGATCTTAAGGACGCGTCAAAGCTTGCTGCCGCATTCTCGGCGTATCTTGAGAGTGATACGGCAGCCCAGCAAATCCTGGCCCAGCTCAAAGCGCTCGGCGGCGATGCCCTGGCCGAGCGCTTGCAGCAGGCGATGACCGACTATGTGCAAAAGCAGCTGGCTCCGTATCTGCAGCAGGCTATGGATCAGGTGATGAAGTCGATCAGCGATCAGATTGCGGCGACGGTGTCAGCTCAGCTCAAGGTGGGCGCGGAAGGGCTCATGGGCCAGATGGCGACACAGATGTCATCGAGTTTTGCCAACCTGGCGAGCGCTATGCGTGTGGATGCGAGCGCCTTTGCTCATGCCATCCATTTCAACATGGATGCCGAGGATCTGAGTTCGCTCATGATGAGCTATGCCAAGGCTTCGAAGCTCACCTACGACAACAATCTGACCACGTTGGGCTATGCGGATGAGGCCGACCCCATCTCGGTCAAGATTTTCCCGCGCGACTTTGAGGCCAAGGAGCGTGTGCTCGATCACATCGATGCGTACAACAAGCAGGTCAAAGCCGCCGGCCACGATGAACAGGCGATCTCGTACACCGACTACATGGGCATCATCATGGGTTCGGTGACCGACATCGTGAACACCATCAGCTTGGTGCTCATCGCATTCGTGAGCATCAGCCTGGTGGTGAGCTCCATCATGATCGGCATCATCACCTACATCAGCGTGCTGGAGCGAAAAAAGGAGATTGGCATCCTGCGCGCGATCGGCGCGTCAAAGCGCAACGTGGCCAACGTGTTCAATGCCGAGACCTTTATCGAGGGCCTCATTGCCGGCGTCTTTGCTATTGTCGTCGTGGTGGCCGTGAGCTTTCCGGTTAATGCCTGGGCGCTTGCTGCCAAACAGGTACCCATTCTGATGAGCCTGCCCGTGCAGGATGCGCTGGTGCTCATCGCGATTTCGGTGCTGCTGACGGTCGTTGCCGGTCTGCTGCCGGCCCGCAGCGCATCCAAAAAAGACCCCGTGGAAGCCCTGCGCTCCGAATAATGTGACAAAGAACGGCCCCTTTGTCACATTGAGTGGCTTGTAAAATCGAGGTCTAATACTTTCGGAAAAAGTATTAGACCTCGAGATATAGACGATGTTCGCGAGCGGCAATTAGAGCGTAAGCTTTTAGTTCTTCTTTGCAGAGAGCATGAGCCTAATTTCCGGATGGGTGTATTCGTCGAATTCTTCTGCGGCTTCGGTGTCAAAGGTGTAGTACGACTTGATAGATTCGTCCTCCGTCTTGATGCTGATTTCTTCATATAGGGATCCGGCTAAAAATGCCTGTTTAAATTCATCCGACAGGCCGCATGGCGCGAGGAGGTCCGGTGTGGCAACGGAAATGTCCAACCCGTTGAGCGGGGCGCAGAGTGTCGCGATATTCTGCTCGGCGCGGGCGAGGTTGTCTGCGAGGCTTGCCTCGGGGTCGATCTGACTGGTGTAATCGACATCCGTGAGCATGCCGTCTGCATCAAAAGAAAGGTAGACATAGGCTGCTTGAGCGCCGAGGTCATTATCGCGTAGATAGCCGATAATGCGGTAGCCGTAGTCGTGATACGACTCGTATGGGTTGTCTGCCGCAACGCGTTCGCACACGGGCTCCAAGGCATCTTGCGCGATGGCGAGCTGCTCGGCGGCTGCAGCCTTTCTTGCCTGAAGCTCGTTATTTCCCTGGACAAACTGCGGGATGTAGACGCCAAGCAGCACAATGGCGGGCACCACCGCGAGAGCTATGATCTGCTTCTTGACGCTTGGAATCGTCACGCCGTATGCGTTTGCCATGGCCTCGGCATTGCTAGAGGTTTCGGCCAGCACGTCTGCCGCCGTGGCAACTGCCCCTACGGCGCCGGCAATCTCTGCGGCGCCGCCCAGGTTGCGCGCAACATCGTTATCGCTGTTCTTGAGCAGGCGGCCGGCAGCTTGCGTGGCAAGCACGCCGGCGACCTCCGTGGAGCGGTCTTTGTTGGTTTGGGCTACCGTAAGCCTGCTCTGCAGCTCCTTCCACTGTTTGCCCTGCATTCCAAAGCGCGGTGCAAGAGCGCAATAGCAAAAGACGGCGAGTTCGATTACGGTGAGTGCGATGGCGGTATATATGCCCGCGGGTTGGAATTCTTTTTGGTGGAACGCGATATCGTTGATCATTTGGAGCGGCAACATCAACAGGCATGCTACGAACGACATGGCGAGTGCAGTCGCTGCGATTTTGGGGTATGTGCAGTACCGCTGGATACGTTTCTTTTCTTGCTCGGTGAGCTGCTGCATGGGGCCTCGACTCTTATCGTTTTTCGGGGGCGATGTGCACACGCTCTTGAGTATAGATGAGTGGAGGATGTCTGTTGTTCATACATAGCGGTCAACAGCGTGCTGTTGGTGATCGTTTGATCGCGAACGTCGTCTTTTGGAGCATGAAGCCGCTGCCGATGCCCACAAACAGCAAATCGAAGGTGAATGGTTTCCCGAGAAGTGAACGACCTAATTTGGACCCCTGAAGCACCCACATTTTTCGACGCTAAAACCGACGCTCCTATAAGTTGTCAAGAGGCAGTTTGCGGGAGCGCTCCCTTCAATTCGCACAGGAGCTCGTAATACCTCCTCTCCAGTTTCGTCGACCGCCGTCTCCCATGTTCCAGGTGACCGAGTGAGGCCGCGG
>DBFWDM010000110.1:0-4430 GCA_048484635.1 Collinsella sp. | reverse complement strand
TGCTGCCGGTTCGACCGGCGCGCCACGGGTCAAGATGCACTAGGCCTGGACGAAGTCCGGGCCCGCGCCTTTAGACGCGAGCCCGGGGCCCGTGGGTTATACCCTAAGAGCAAACCACCCTTTTTAAGGGTGGTTCTGATTTGGAGCGGAAACTGTGTTCCGGATTCAAGCCTCAGAATGGGATGAACGGATGGCATGTTTGGCGGAAACTACGGCCCAGTTTTTGGCTCCAGAACGGGATGCATTTTCCGGAACGGTCCACGTGCGGTGGTGTACCGCCCCTTTCGTGTGCGCCGCTTGTCGAATTACGTTATAGCTAGCTATATTATAGGAAGGTATAATATAGCTAGCTATAACGCAAAGGAAGGATGGCCCTATGTTTATCGGAAGAACAGTGGAAATGTCCGAGCTCAATCGACTGTATGGCACGGGCTCCTTTGAGATGCCTGTGATTTACGGCCGCCGGCGCGTGGGCAAAACGCGTCTTATCACAGAGTTTATCCAAGGCAAGAAGGCTATTTACTTTCAAGCTCGTCGTACCAATGCAGAGGCAAACCTGCATGGCTTTAGCCAGGCGATACTTGCGGGCTCCGTTGGTGTTGCTGGCGTGTCGTTTCGTAGTTTTGACGAGGCGTTCGATGCGTTGGCTACCATGGCTCGCACGGAACGTTTGATTGTCGTGATCGACGAGTATCCTTATCTCGCCCAATCGAATCCCGAGATCAGCTCGTTGCTGCAAGACAAGATCGATCACTTGTACAAAGAGACCAAGCTTATGCTTATCCTGTGCGGGTCGTCGCTTTCGTTTATGGAAGAGCAGGTGTTGGGCTACGAGAGTCCGCTATACGGTAGGCGTACGGCCCAGTTTAAGATCATGCCGCTCGATTTTATGACGACCCTCGGCCTGTGGCAGAGCATGGGTCGCGAAGACGCTGCAGTTTGCTATGGCATGACGGGTGGCATTCCTGCATATATCGAGAAAGTCGATCCTGCCGCACCGCTCAAGGACAACATCAAACGTCTTTTTCTTACTCCTACGGGCTATCTCTTTGAGGAGCCGAGTAACCTGCTATTGCAGGAGTGCCGCAATCCCGAGCAATATGATGCGATCGTGCAAGCAATTGCTCAGGGGCGCTCGAAGATCTCGGAGATTGCGAGCTCTACGGGAATCCCTGCGAGCAACGTAAAGAGCTATGTGGATAAGCTGGCGTCGCTTGGGATTGTCGAGCGCGAGCTGCCCCTAAACGAGACGAGTAATAAGCGAGCCGTGTATCTGCTGAGCGATCAGATGTTTAGGTTCTGGTACAAGTTTGTTCCGCAGAACATCGGGCTGATTCAAAACGATATGGCCGAGATGGCGTATAAGCGCATTGAGCCACACGTATCGGATTACATGGGTACGGTCTTTGAGCTTATATGCAGACAATACGTGTACGAACTCGCGCGCGCGGGCCAGCTCGATGTGGTTCCGGCGAGCGTCGGGCGCTGGTGGGGGACGGATAATCGCACGCATACGCAGGAAGAAATCGACTTGATTGTTGACGATGGCGAGAGCACTGCTCTGTTTGCGGAGTGCAAATGGCGCAATGAACCGGTGGGCGAAGACGTGCTGCAAAAGCTCGTGCATCGAAGCGAGCTCTTTAGGCGGCAGCACAAAAGCTATGCGATCTTCTCGAAGCGAGGCTTTACGCAAGGACGTCAGGAAGCTGCGGCGAGCAGGGGAGATGCCAAGCTGATTTCGTTTGCCGAGATGTGCGAGCGGAGATAACCAAGCACGCTCTGATGTGATGCTCGGAATGGGTCGCGCTAAGGATGCCAAGCGTAAAACCTTCAATGAAAATGGCGTAAAAACTACATCTGTCATGGCGTAAAAACTACATTGAAAGTAGCGTAAAATCAGCATTGAGAATGGCGTAATTTCGCATATCGCGTGATAGAGAGGGACGGCCGTCTATGGATGCACCAAAGAGATTGACCCAAAAGGGATATAGGCCCCGGCTCATAGAGGAGCGCCTCGACACCCTTATGCGGGCGTTTGGCTGTGTGGAGATCAACGGCCCCAAATGGTGCGGCAAGACCTGGACGGCGCTCTCTCGCTCGGCGAGCGTCTCCAGGCTCGATGAGCCTGCGCAGCGTGCGGCGGCAGAGGTCGACCCAAGCCTGGCGCTCATCGGCGATGCGCCACACCTGGTCGATGAATGGCAGGAGGTGCCCGAGGTTTGGGATGCCGCCCGGCGTTTCGTGGACGCGAGCGGCAACGAACGGGGGACACTTTTGCTCACGGGCTCGACCGCGCTCAAAAGCGAGGAGCGCAGCCATGTTCGTCATTCCGGCACGGGTAGGATCGCCCGTCTGTCAATGCGCCCCATGGCCCTGTGTGAGTCAGGCGACGGCGAGCCGCTCGTGTCACTGGCAAGCCTCTTTAAGGGCGATGATTTTGCCCCTCAGCGTCGCGAGAGCACGGTGGATGACGTCGCCCGCTGGTGCTGCAGGGGCGGTTGGCCTGCAAATCTTGGGCTTTCGGAAGATCTTGCGCGAGAGACGGCAAGCCAGTACGTGCACTCGGTGCTCGACGTCAACGTGCTGGACGAGGGCATGTCGCCCGAGCTTGCACACGGCCTTTTGCGAGCTCTTGCCATGAACGAGAGCCAGGCTGTCACGTACAAGACGCTCGTAAAGGACGCCTCGTACGGTGAGGCGGGCCCCGACGAGAGGACCATCGCTGCGTACTTGGACCTCTTCAACAGGCTCAAGCTGACCGAGGACCTGTGCGGATGGGAGCCGCCCATGCGCTCGAAGGCCCGCGTTCGCGTGCGCCCCAAGCGCTACTTCTGTGACCCGTCACTTGCGGCGGCGTTGCTGGGGGCTACCCCTGAGCGGCTGCTTGGCGATATGCAAACGCTGGGGATGCTCTTTGAGAATCTCGTCCTGCGCGACGTGCGCGTGTTCCTTTCCACCTACGGCGGTGTCGACAACAGTGTCCATTATTTCCGAGATGAGAAGGGCCTTGAGGTCGATCTGATCGTTGAGCACGACGGGCGCTGGGGAGCCATCGAGGTCAAGCTGAGTGATGCGAAAGCAGACGATGGAGCGAGAAATCTCAAGGCGCTGGAGAGGAAAGTGCTCTCCAATCCTGCCGCCCAGAATGCCGCGCCGGCGTTTTTGGCGGTCGTGGTTGGAAAGGGGAGCATTGCCTACACACGCGACGACGGCGTGGCGGTGATTCCCATGGCGGCACTTGGGGCGTAGTGGTTTTGCGGGCGTGCCGTGCTTCCTTTACCGAAAATCCATTTGGTAAACCAGATGCTCGCGGATAGAATAAAGTTGACGGCAGTCCAAGGGTGATAGCTGGGCAGCGCCGTTGCTTGGTCAAGAGGTCAGTGCCTTAATGGCGGCGACTTGTTATGCTTCGAATGCTGCTTGAGTGCCTCGGAAAGTTCGATAAGCGCCGTGAAGAGCGAGACCAAAGCAACCAAGAGCTCTACGAGCTCTGATGGGCCCGGGATGACCGCTGATTCAAGTCACCGGGCCTAAATCTTTTTCATGCATTTGAATAGAGCGGGCGACTCTCTTGGGGCCGTCTGCATGGCGTGTGCCTGGCGCGCGTGGCATTGCGCTCCGATTTCATGTCCGCACGAGCGCCTAACCTTACGGCAATGTAGCCGCTTATGTAACAAGCGGCAAGCAACGGAGAAAGGCCCTAACCGTGTCAGCTGAAAAGACGCCGTGTATCTCGGCTATCGATACGACGAACTTTGCGCGCCAGATTGTGCTGGACTTTGAGTTTGCGCCGGTGCCAAAGCAGCGCCAGCGACGTGGGCTGCGTAATGAGATTATCGAGGTCGGCGCCGTCAAGCTCGATTACCACGGCAACGTTATGGGCGAGTTCTCGCAGTTTGTGCAGACGGAATTTACCGAAGGCGTTGCGTTTTCCGTCCGCGAGCTTACGGGGATATCGGCCGTGGACACTGCGATGGCCGATCCGCTCTACATGGTAATCAAAAGGCTCAGCGATTGGATCGGTCGCTACTCCGCACAGGTAGTTTGCTGGAGCGGGGCGGACCGTCGACAGCTTTTGACCGAGTGCCAGGCAAAGCACATCGATCTTTCCGCATTTCCTACGGATTGGGCCGACCTGCAGGCGTTTTACACCTCGATCATGGACGTGGGCAGCCACGGGTGCGTCTCTTTGAGTGACGCGGCGACGTGGTTTGGCATCGAGTTCGACGAGTCGACGGGTCACGCCCACAGCGCCCTTGCCGATGCGCGCGTGACCGCCAAGCTGCTCAAGCAGGTGATGGACGGGGACTACCGCGTGAGCCCGCGCGCCCAGGAAGTCCGCCAGCGGTGGGGGATGGGCGAGCGAGCTCAGACGCGCCTTTCTAGCAAGTGCCCCGAGCTGGGCGACCTGCTGCTGAAGCTGAAGGCGG
>DBFWDM010000109.1:0-2349 GCA_048484635.1 Collinsella sp. | reverse complement strand
GCCTTGAGGTCTCTGCTCAGTACCACGTGAGCTATGACAT
This sequence comes from Collinsella sp., assembly GCA_048484635.1. Lineage (GTDB taxonomy): Bacteria > Actinomycetota > Coriobacteriia > Coriobacteriales > Coriobacteriaceae > Collinsella. The sequence goes on along the minus strand of DBFWDM010000109.1, from coordinate 2,309 downwards.
GGGCGCCGGCCCGGCAGATTCGGGCATCTACAAGAGCTACTACATGCTGCAGGAGCCCGTCGACCAGATGCGTGATTTCATCACCGACGCCCTGCGCTCTTCCATCCCTGTCTATACGCTCGATGAGGTCTTTGCCAAGAAGGATGACATCGCCAAGGACGTTAATGCCACCGTGTCCGAGCAGATGGCTGCCTACGGCTTTACCCTCGTGTCGACACTCATCACCAAGATCGCGCTGCCGACCGAGGTCGAGAACTCCATGAACGACATCAATGCCGCCCAGCGAAAGCGCGCTGCTGCGCAGGAGCTCGCCGAGGCCGACCGCATCAAGCGCGTCAGCGAGGCGACCGCCGAGGCCGAGGCGATGGAAAAGGCGGGCGAGGGCATCGCCAACCAGCGCAAGGCCATCGCGCTGGGCATCAAGGATTCGCTCGAGATCATCCAGGAGACGGGTGTCGGTAACGACGAGGCCAACCAGCTGTTCATGTTTACGCAGTGGTCCGAGATGATGACAGAGTTCGCTCGCACGGGTAAAACATCGACGGTCGTACTGCCGAACGATTTCTCGCAGTCGGCCTCGATGTTCGAGCAGATGCTGACCGCCAGCAAAGTTCAAAACGATTCGAAGGAGTAGACGCGCGTGAAATACACCGTCGTTTGCGTCGGTAAGCTCAAGGAGCGCTTTTGGAAGGACGCGTGCGCTGAGTACACCAAGCGCCTAGGTGCCTATGCCAAGGTGGATATCCGCGAGGTGGCCGATATCGACCCGGCTAAGGCGGGCGGCGTGGATGCCGCACGCGACAAGGAGGGGGCGGCGATTCTTGCAGCCCTGCCGCCTCGAGCGCATGTGATCCTGCTTGCCATTGAGGGCAAAGAGCGCTCGAGCGAGGAGCTTTCGGCGCGGCTCGACGATCTTATGCTGCGTGGTAACAGCGACATCGCCTTTGTGATTGGTGGATCGGACGGCGTGAGCGATGACGTGCGCACACGAGCCGACGAGATGCTCAGCTTTGGACGTATTACCTTGCCGCATAACCTGGCGCGCGTGGTGCTGCTGGAGCAAATCTACCGCGCCTGCAAGATCAGCCGTGGCGAGCCGTATCACAAATAGGTCGGCAATACGAAACAATGCCGTGGGACAATAGCTTTCGTTTTGAAGAGCGTGTCTGAGAGGACTATGAGATATGAAGATCGGATTTGTCGGTTTTGGCAATATGGCGAGCGCTATGGCCGATGGCTGGATCGCCGCCGGTGTGGCTGCGAGCGATATGTGCGCCTGCGCGGGCCACTACGACGCCTTGGTCGAGCGTTGTAAGGCGCGTGGGATAGTTGCCTGTCGTGATGCGGCGGAGGTTGTCGCTGCATCCGATATCGTGGTTGCTGTGGTCAAGCCGTACATGATCGAGAAGGTCTTCGCTCCGCTCAAAGAAACCCTTGCCGACAAGGTTGTCCTTTCGGTCGCCTGGACTTGGGATAGCGCCAAGTGGGAAAAGGTCCTGCCGGGTGTCGCACATATCTCGACGGTGCCCAACACGCCGGTTTCGGTGGGCGAGGGCGTCATCGCCTGCGAGAAGTCCTCTACGCTCAGCGACGAGCAACGTGCTGTTGTGCTCGACCTGCTCGGTAAGCTTGGCACCGTCGTCGAGCTCGATTCGAGTCTGCTGTTTGTGGGCGGTACCGTGGGCGGTTGCGCACCGGCATTTGTCGCCATGGCGATTGAGGCCTTGGGCGACGCGGCCGTCAAGCACGGTATCCCGCGCGCCGATGCCTATCGCATTGTGAGCCAGATGGTGCTGGGCACGGCAAAGCTACAGCTTGCGACTGGCCAGCATCCTGCGGCGATGAAGGATGCCGTATGCTCACCCGGTGGCGCCACCATCAAGGGCGTCGTCGCGCTCGAGGACGCCGGCATGCGCAGCGCTCTGGTCAAGGCCATCGACGCCACCCTCCAGTAAAACCCGCCATTTAGGGACAGGTTTATTTTGGCAGGTTTTTTCCTGCGGTTTTGTTGCATGTACGAAAAGCGCCCCGCAACTGGCTCAATTCCAGTTGCGGGGCGCTTGCGTTTGCCCAGATAAAACCGACCAAAATAAGCCTGTCTCTTTTTGGCAGGCTAGTCCCAGAAGCCGTCTTCTTCGTCCTCGGACTTGGGGCCACGGTCGACATACATCTTATGGGTGCGCTTCTCCATTACAAAGGCAAGAATCGCAAACAGTAGGATGCCGCCGGCGAAAAGGATGGCAAAACCGGTGCGGGTGCCAAACAAAAAGGAAAAAACTGCGTCCATTGGGTGCCTTCTTGCGTAGTTG
>DBFWDM010000108.1:0-9190 GCA_048484635.1 Collinsella sp. | reverse complement strand
CCGGTGTCGCCGTCGGGTACGGGGAAGACGTTGAGCTTGTTGATCTCCTCGGCCTTGTCGGAAACGGCAGCCGCAGCGATCGGAAAACAGGTGCGAATGGTCTTTGCAATCATGGGTATTTGAATCTCCGTTTTCGGATGCTAGTTCAGACGGCTCTTGAGCGCGTCGATATGGATGCCGATCTTAAGGCTGGCGGGATCGATCTGGGCGATCTCCTGCAGGGTGAAGGCAACGGAGCTCGAAAGATTATGGCAGACGGACTTCATGTTGACGCCGTTCTCGAGCACGACGTGAAGATCGACCGTAAGGCCGTTCTCGTCGGCGGAGACAAGCACGCCCTTGCGGAGGCGCTGACCGGCAAGCAGGCGCACGCTCTCGGCGCCCTGGAGCTGCTCGGCCATACCGACGACGCCATAGCACGTCATCGCGGCATAACCGGCAATATCGGCAATAACGTCGTTCGAGACGCTCAGGCTGCCGTTAATGGTCTCAGACACAAGAATCTCCTTTTCTTGGTGCTCGCGGCACCATGTCGTGGGAGCAATCATTGCAATATTCTACAACGACCGCGCCATGTTGAGGTGGCGGGCCTCGGGATTACATCCTCGACACGAAATGTTGATACGGTAACGTTCGCGAACGGCGATCGCGGCATGAAAAAACCCGCCGCATAGCGACGGGTTTTACAACCTGGCTCCCCGGGTAGGACTCGAACCTACAACAGCGCGGTTAACAGCCGCGTGCTCTACCATTGAGCTACCGAGGAATTTAAAGCCCAACAGAAAGGGCTGGAAAATTCTGGCTCCCCGGGTAGGACTCGAACCTACAACAGCGCGGTTAACAGCCGCGTGCTCTACCATTGAGCTACCGAGGAATAGGTGCGTGCTCTCAAGCAACGAAGTTTATTATACGGACGAATCGGCTCAGGGCAAGAACTTTTTTAAGAAATTTTCCGACCTAGTCATTGGGGACGTTCTTAAACGACTAGTCATTCAAGAACGTCCCCAACGACTACATGAAAGCGCCCTCAAGCGGATGTGTTTGAGGGCGCTTCTTGCTTGCGAGGTTAAGACTCAATATAGTCTTTCAGCTTGCTCGAGCGGCTCGGGTGGCGAAGCTTGGCCAGGGTCTTGGACTCAATCTGGCGGATACGCTCGCGCGTGACGCCAAACTCGCGGCCGACTTCCTCGAGCGTGCGGGGATGTCCGTCGACAAGGCCAAAGCGCAGCTCGATAACCTTGCGCTCACGATCGGCAAGCGAATCGAGCACCTGGGTGAGCTGCTCCTGCAGCATGGAGAAGCTGGCCGCATCGGGCGGAACGATAGCCTGGGAGTCCTCGATGAAGTCGCCCAGCTGGGAATCCTCTTCCTCGCCGATGGGGGTCTCGAGCGACACGGGCTCCTGCGAGATCTTCTGGATCTCGCGGACGCGGTCGGCACTCATGTCCATCTCGGCACCGATCTCCTCGGGGGTCGGGTCGCGACCAAGGTCCTGAAGGAGCTGGCGCTGCACGCGGACGAGTTTGTTGATGGTCTCGACCATGTGCACGGGAATACGGATGGTACGGGCCTGGTCGGCGATAGCGCGCGTGATGGCCTGACGGATCCACCACGTGGCGTACGTAGAGAACTTAAAGCCCTTCTGGTAGTCGAACTTCTCGACGGCGCGGATCAGACCGAGGTTGCCCTCCTGGATCAGGTCCAGGAACAGCATGCCGCGACCGACATAACGCTTGGCGATGGAGACGACCAGACGCAGGTTTGCGCTGATGAGCGCCTGCTTGGCTTCGAGGCCCACGTTCTCAACGCGCGTAAGACGACGCATCTCGGCACGCGTGAGTTCGAGCTCACCAGCATCGGCAGCCTCGAGCTTCTCGGTGGCCTCAAGACCGGCCTCGATCTTCATGGCCAAATCGACCTCTTCGGAGGCGGTCAGCAGGTCGACCTTGCCAATCTCCTTGAGGTACATACGGACCGGGTCGCCGGTCAGCATCACCGTGGAGGCATCGATGCCGCGCACGCGGGAGCGTGAACGGGACGTGCGCACGGTGCGCTTCTTCTTGCTCTTGGAAGAACCCATCTCGGCGTCGGCCTGACGGGCCATCTTGAGCTCATGATCGTCGAGCGAGCCGGAATCGTGCTCGTCGTCATCATCGAAATCGTCGGTATCGGTATCGTTATCGTCATCGTCGACGTCCATAGGGGCGTCGTCGTTACCGCTCGCGGAGATAATCTGGATGCCGCTGTTGCGCAGCGCGGAATACACCGCGGTGAGCTGCTCGTCAGAAACATCGATATCCTTCAGGGCGACCTGAATCTCGTCCTCGGTTACCGAAGTCCTGTTTGAGCCGTTGCCCATGAGCTTTGCAACGTAGGATTCCAGCCCAGTACCCGTGCTCTCAGTCTTTTTTGGCACAGATTCTCCCTTCATAGTCCACAGGACTCAATACTTTAGCACACACATAGACGTCTATACCCAAAAAGAGGACTGGATATAGACGAGAATACGCTGGTTGACCACAACATCTAGGCCTGTTCGGTGCCTGCGGCCTCCAGGCCGATCAAACGGAACGGGTCCGCCACGCCGCCGATCGACTTTTGCAGCTCGCGTTGGCGCTGCGAATCCTGCGCGGCCTGAACGGTCAGCGCGCGACGGGCCTCATCATCGAGTGAACGGTCCTGGCGCAGCTTGGCCTGTGCGGCACGCATGCGGCGCTTGATGGTGTAGAGCTCGAGCGTATCAAGCATAAACACGATGTTCGTCTCGGTGGGGTGCTTACTCGTCGCCGAGATGCGCCCGGCACTCACAAGCGTTGCCGCCTCGGGACACACCGAGCGGGCCGCATCCATGCAGGTTGCAGGATCGGTTCCCGGTGGCATTGCCAGAACGGCCCATGCGATGGACTCGTGACGTGGGTCAACCCACTCGATGGAGCAGATGCGGTCGGCATACGTGCGGAACAGGTCGGGGTAGCTCGTGAGCATGGTCAGCAGCTCGCGCTCCCCTGCCAAGGACTTACGCTCAAGATCGGTAAGAATCACCGGCGCTGCCGCAGCCGGTGCGCCCGAACCATCAGCCACAGGAGCAGCGCCCATACCATCAGGTACGTCAATCGGCGGCAGGTCGTCGACGACCTCCACGGGCGCGGCGCCGTAGGCATCGAGCGGGACGTAGTCGTACGGCTCTTCTTCGACCGGCGCGGACACCGGCGGCGTCGCGCCCGATGCCCAAGCACCGCGACCGGCATCGCGAGAACCCGACGCCCGACCGCCCGCGCTACCGGACCGCTCAGTCTGTGCCCGCTGGCGCTCATAGTTCTGCTCACGACGTCGTTCCGCATCCTCGCGCTTGGCGACATTGCGAAACACACGACCCGAGCTCGCGCGCACCGTCTCCAGATCCAAACCCAGCAGATCGGCAATCTGGATAAAGTACGTGTCGATCATATAGCTGTTGCGCAACGGATAGATAAGCGTCAGCGCATCTTCCAGCGCCTTAGCGCGACCGCCCGGCGTGGTGATGTCACTCGACTCCTGCAGCGAACGGTAGACAAAGTCCATAAGCGGCTCGGCAGCGTCGATGCGCGTCTGCAGTGCCTCGCCACCATGTGCGGTGATGAACTCCATGGGGTCGTTGCTGTCGGGGAGCACCACGCAGCGCAGGTCCATGGAATCCTGCTCGATAAACTGAATCGCGCGACGGGCGGCCTTCTGGCCCGCTGCATCGCCGTCGAACATATACACGATGCGCTTGGCAAAGCGAGTGAGCGTCTTGACGTGATGCTCCGTGAGGGCGGTGCCCAGCGTGGCGACAACGTTTTTAATCCCCGCCTCCCAGCAGGCGATGCAATCGGTATAGCCCTCTACCACGATGGCGGTATCCTGCGCGACGATAAACTCCTTGGCCCAATTAAAGCCGTAGAGGTTTCGCTTTTTATGAAACACGCTCGTCTCGGCGGTGTTGAGATACTTAGGCTGGCCGTCGCCCATAATGCGACCGCCAAAGGCAATGTTGTGACCCTGCTCGTCAAAGATGGGGAACATCACGCGGTCGTAAAAGCGGTCGGCAAGCTGCCCGCGCCCGCGACTCACGGCAACGTTGGCGTCGATCATCTCCTGCGGGGTAAAACCCGCCTGGGACAGGTGCGACACCAGCGCGTTACGGCCCGGTGCAAAGCCCAGGCAGTAGCGGCGGCAGACGTCGCCGCCCATGCCGCGGCTGGCAAAGTACTCGCGCGGACGGCCGTCCTTACCGCGCATGAGCATGGTGTGGTAGAACTGGGCGGTCTCGGCGCACAGATCGTAGATGCGGGCACGCTTGGTGCCGCGCTCGCGGCGATCTCCGGTGTCATGCAGCTCAATACCCGCGCGATCGGCCAAGTAACGGATTGACTCGGGAAAGCTCAGGTTCTCGCGCTTCATGATATACGTGAAAACGTCACCACCCTCGCCGCAACCAAAGCAATGCCACACCTGCGTGGCGGGGATAATGTGGAAGGACGGCGTCTTTTCGCCATGGAAGGGGCAGCATCCCCAAAACTCATGGCCGCGAGGCTTGAGCTCGACCGTTTCCTGCACGATGGCAACCAGGTCAGACGCAGCGCGTACCTGGTCTTTTTCCTCATCGCTAATCACGGATGCTCACCCCCTGATCGCCCAAGTTGTGACGAATATCCTCGATATTACCCTCGACGGTCGCGATCAACTCATCCAGCGAATCGAACACACGCGAGGGACGCAGCCAGCGCGTAAACGCCAGCGAAACGGAAGCGCCGTACAGGTCGCCCGTATAACCAATTAAATTAGCCTCGAGATGCGCAGATGCCGCATCGTCAGCATACGTTGGCGGCAGGCCGACGTTCACAGCAGCGGGCCACGCGGTGTCATCGACCAGCAGCAGACCCTCATACACGCCATCGGCTGGCACCTGAATGCCGTCGGGAACCTGCAAGTTTGCCGTGGGAAAGCCCATGCCAGAACCCTCGTGACGGCCGCGAATAACACCGCCACGCACCATATACGGACGGCCGAGTAACCCAGCAGCAAGCTCCACATGGCCCTGTCCCAGCTCATGACGAATGCGGGTGGCGCAAATGGCCTCACCGCCCTCGCAAAGCAGGTCGTGACCATACACGTCAACGCCGTGCTCGGAACCCCAGGAGCGCATCTCGGCAACACCAGAAGCACCGCCACGACCCAGCCTAAAGTCACTGCCAACGCGAATCGATCGAATGTCGACCAGACGCGACACCAGCGAGAGAAAATCAACATGGTCAAGCGCCGCAACCTCAGGCGTAAAGGGAACGGCCACCACCGCATCGACCCCGGTTTGAGCCAAGGCATGCAGACGGTCGGCCGTCGTCATCAATTTTTGAGCGGGCGAAGGGCTCACCACAACGTCCGGGTCGGGATCGAAGGTAACCACGACCGCCTTACAGCCATGGGCACGGGCATCACGGGCAAGCGCCGTAATGAGCTCCTGGTGTCCACGGTGCACGCCGTCGAACACGCCGATGGCAATCGATGCGGCACCCAGATGCTCGCACTCATCAAACGCATCGGCAGTAACGATGCGAGCCTCGTCCGACTCGCCCGCGAAAAAGACTCGCGCGAGGTCACGAGCGGACAACATCATCGAACACCGCCGATTGCCTGCGGAAACACGTGCTCCATGACAAAGCGGCCGCCCTCAATGCGGGCGAGCGCCTTGAGTCCCCCATCGAGCACCAACGCAAACGGCGCCTTCGAGGAATCGAAATCGGCAAGCGCACGCTCAACGGGAATGCGTCGGCCGCAGAACAGGTCGTCGGCAAGATTGCCCGGCAAGTCAACACGTGTGGCGCCCAGGGCCGCAATGGGATCCAGGGCAAAGCCAGCCGCGGACTCGGGAGAAAGCTCCTCGACCGCATGACAAGCGCCAATGGAAACAACACCGGAAGCCGTGCGGCGCAGCGCGGAAATATGCGCGGCGCTATCGCAAGCGCGGCCCAGGTCGCGAGCGAGCGCACGGATATAGGTGCCCTTGCTCACCGAGAACGCCACGGTCCACACACACGTATCACCTTCGCCGCCCACGGCGATCAGGTCGGCGGCATAGACCTCGACGGGGCGCGGAGGTAGGTCCACCGCATTGCCCTCGCGAGCAGACTTGTAGGCGCGAACGCCATTGACCGAGATAGCAGAAAACGCCGGCGGCACCTGCATCTGCGGGCCCAGCATGGCGGCCAAGCGCTCACGAGCATAGGCAGGATCGCGGAGCTCGTTGGCAACAGCCACCGTGCGGACCGCCTCGCCCTCCGCATCATCGGTATTGGTCTCGGCGCCAAACGAGATGTCGGCGACATAGCTTTTGGTATCGAGGGTTAGCATGCCCAGCAGACGAGTAGCCTGGCCCACGCCCACCACCATGACGCCGGATGCCATGGGGTCGAGCGTGCCGGCATGGCCGACGCGCCGCTCATGGAGGGCGCGTCGGCATTGCGAGACCACATCGTGGGACGTGCAGCCCACCGGCTTATCGACGGCGAGCAGCATATTCAGTTGAGAAGGCGTACGACGAGCCATGTACCATCCAAAAAGTTAAAGCTCGACGGTCACCGAAGCGGGATCCTCCCCCACCAGCTCGGCCAGCATGGGAAGTGCCACGGCGAGCGTCTCGCGAATTGTTCCGTTGTTGGAAAAGCCGGCGGCGGCATGATGCCCGCCACCGCCAAAGTTGGCAGCGATCTCGGACACATCGAGGTCACCCTTGGAGCGCAGGTTGCCGCGCACCTTGGTATCGCCGTCGATGCCCTTTAAGAACAGGCAGACCTCGACGCCCATCACCGAACGCACCACATCGACCAGACCGTCACATTCATCCGAGGTGACGCCGCAGGCCTCAAGGTCGCTCTGGAAGGCATAGCTATACGCCACGCGCCCGTGCGCGACCGTCTTGATACGGCCCATGACAATGGACTTGAGGTGCAAAAACTCGACGCGCATGCTCTGATAGACCTCGAGTGCGACACGAGCCGGATTGGCGCCATGCGCCACCAGGCGCGAAGCAGCATGGAACGCGGCAGCATCGGCGTTCTGGTACTGGAAACGACCGGTGTCGGTCACCAAGCCGCACAGCAAGCAGGTCGCGACGCCGTCACGTGCGACAATGCCGCAATTGTCCAAGAAACGGTCGATGATCATGGCGCAGGCCGCGGCATCGACGCGCCTCAGACTGAGCTCGGCAAACTCCTCGCGCGCCGGATGATGATCGAAGCACACCACATGCTTGGAGCGACGAAGCACCTCGGCAGAATTATTGAGGCGCTCGACGACCGGTACGTCCACCGAGATGAACAGGTCAGGATTGCCGGCGTACGCAGATGCCGGCACCAGGCGATCGGAACCTTCCATAAAGCGGTAGATACGCGGAACCGGGTCATCGTCTGCCAGCAGCAGCGCAATGTCCTTGTTGGGGAAAAACTTCATGAGCGAAAGGCCCAGACCCAATACGGAGCCCAAGGCGTCGCCATCGGGAGAAGTATGTCCCGAAATCGCAATGGAGGACGCACCCTCGATGAGCTCGAGGATGCGTCGCTGAATATCTGCAGACTCGCACGAGGCGAGGTCGGCGGAATTAGTCATCTAAAGCTGCCTCCTGGGCGGCATCCGCTATCGGATAGCCGTCCTCGTCCTTTTCGATCGCAAGCGTGGCGGGAACGTTTTCCAGCGCACGCGTGATGCGCTCGGCCTCATCGGTCGAGCGATCGATGCGAAAATCGAGCTCGGGCGTAACACGCCAATCGAGCGAGCGAGCCAACAGGCTGCGAATACGGCCCTTAGCGCTAGCGAGCGCCTCCATGACCTCGTCGTAGCGGCTCGCATCGCACGACACGTACACGCGCGCGAACGAACGGTCCACCGCGACCTCGACCGCAGTCAAAGTAACGAGGTCGAGACGCGGATCGGAAACCTCAAAGAGCAGGATATAACCGAGCTTCTCGCGAAGCTGCTCGCCCAGACGGCGGGTTGCCTGCGTTTGCTTCATAGCGCTACCCCCTACTCGGTACGGGCAACCTGGTCGATGCGGTAGCCCTCAATGGTGTCGCCAGGCTTGATGTCCTGGAAGTTCTCCAGGCCAATACCGCCCTCGGAGCCGCTCTTGAGGCTCTTGGCCTCGTCCTTGTAGTGGCGCATCGAGGCGATTTTACCGTTGAAGACCACGATGCCGTCGCGCACCAGGCGCACAGAATCGGTCGCGGCGATCTCGCCCTCTTCGACGCGGACACCGGCGGCGATGCCGACCTTGGGCACCTTGAAGGTGTCCAGAACGGTCGCAGTACCCGTGGAGACCTCGACCTCGGTGGGCTTGAGCATACCGATGCGGGCAGCGTCGAGGTCCTCGAGGCACTTGTAGATGACGTCGTAGCAACGGATCTCGACGCCCTCGCGCTCGGCAGCGGAGCGGGCCTTGCCGTCGGGACGGACGCCAAAGCCGATGATGATGGCGTTGGAGGCGTCGGCCAGGACGACGTCGGTCTCGTTGATGGCGCCGACCGCGGAATGGATCGTGTTGATGCGCACCTCGGACTGGTCCATCTTGTCGAGGGAGTCCTGAAGGGCCTCGATGGAACCCTGGACGTCGGCCTTGATGATCAGGTTGAGCTCCTTGACCTCAGCGTCGGCGATGGTCTCGAAGAGGTTCTCGAGCGTCACGTGCTTCACGCGGCTCTGCTCCTCGATACGGGCCTTGAGCGAACGCTCGTCGGCCAGCGCACGCGCCTCGCGCTCGTCCTCGAACACGCGGAACTCATCGCCGGCGTTGGGGACGGACTGCAGGCCCAGGATCTCGACGGCGTCGGAGGGACCGGCCTCGGTGACGGCGTTGCCCTTGGGGTCGAGCATGGCACGGACGCGGCCATAGGTGAGGCCGGCGACCAGCGTGTCGCCCACGCGCAGGGTACCGCGGGTCACGAGCACGGTGGCAACCGAGCCGCGGCCCTTGTCGAGCTTAGCCTCGAGGACGTTGCCCGATGCGAACGTATCGGGGTTGGCCTTGAGCTCGAGCACGTCGGCCTGGAGCAGCACGGTCTCGAGCAGGTCGTCGATACCGATCTTCTGCTTGGCCGAGATGTTGACGAACATGTTCTGTCCGCCCCACTCCTCGGGGATGATGCCGTACTCGGTGAGCTCCTGGCGCACGCGGTCGGGG
>DBFWDM010000107.1:0-2036 GCA_048484635.1 Collinsella sp. | reverse complement strand
CTGAACGATTACGAGTAGGAGGGGAGTGATACATATGGCAGAGAACAAGATTCAGCTCACCAAGGCTGACCGCAAGAAGGTTTGCTTCCGTCATCAGTTCCTTCAGGGCTCGTGGAACTACGAGCGTATGCAGAACGGCGGCTGGTGCTTCGCAATGATCCCTGCGATCAAGAAGCTCTACACCAGCAAGGATGACCAGATTGCCGCTCTTAAGCGCCACCTGGAGTTCTATAACACCCACCCCTATGTTTCCGCCCCCGTCATTGGCGTTACCCTCGCCCTCGAGGAGGAGCGCGCCAACGGTGCTCCGATCGATGATGTCGCCATCCAGGGCGTCAAGGTCGGTATGATGGGCCCGCTCGCCGGCGTCGGTGACCCCGTCTTCTGGTTCACCCTTCGCCCGATTCTGGGCGCTCTGGGCGCTTCCTTGGCCATGTCCGGCAGCATCGTCGGTCCGCTGCTGTTCTTCTTCGCGTGGAACATCATCCGTTACGCTTTCCTGTGGTACACGCAGGAGTTTGGCTACAAGGTCGGCTCCTCCATCGCCAAGGACCTCTCCGGTGGTCTGATGGGCAAGGTCACCGAGGGCGCTTCCATCCTGGGTATGTTCATCATCGGCGCCCTGGTCGAGCGCTGGGTGTCCATTTCCTTCACCCCGATCGTCTCCACGGTCAAGCAGTCTGCTGGCGCCTTTATCGACTGGGCTAGCCTGCCCTCCGGTTCCGAGGGTATCAAGGAAGCGCTGACGATGTACAACTCCGTCGGTGCTACCGCCCTTGATCAGATGAAGGTCACCACGCTTCAGGCCAACCTCGATCAGCTCATCCCCGGCCTTGCCGCCGTGTGCCTGACCCTGCTGGTCTGCAAGCTCCTCAAGAAGAAGGTCAGCCCGATCGTCATCATCTTGGCTCTCTTCGCCGTCGGCATCATCGGTCGCTTCTGCGGCTTCATGTAAGCACGCTTCGGCTTAAGACCGAGAATTGCTAGGCAAGGGCTTTTGAGCCATTGAAACGGACCGCACCCGGTGGGTACACTGGATGCGGTCCGATTGTTTTATTTGGAGGGCGAGGCGCGCATGGCGCAATCTCAGAACAGCACGGTCGATTTGGCAACGCCGGCAACCTGCCTGATGGGGCTTACCAGCCACGGTAACGTGATGGTGGGCAATAAGGCGTTTGAGTACTATAACGAGCGCAATCCCGAGGATTATATTCAAATCCCGTGGGACGAGGTCGACTATATTGCCGCCGAGGTTTTGCGCGGCACCAAGAAGATTACGCGTTTTGCCATCTTCACCAAGGACAACGGTCACTTTACGTTTTCGACGCGCGACGACAAAGAGACGCTTCGCGCGGTCCGCAAGTACGTCGACGAGGATAAGCTCGTGCGTTCGCCCGACTTTATCGATGTGACGGCCAAGGGCGCCAAGAGCATCCCCTCCGTTATCAAAAACCTCTTCCACAAAGGTAACTAGTCGTTAAAGAGCGCCTTCCTCAAAGTGGGGCCCAGTTTCCCATGGGGCTCGATCGGGAAAGTGCATCCCAGTTCGAGCGCCGATTCCGGGATGTAGTTTCCGGAACGGGGTCGTTTGGGAAACTGTGTCCCGTTTCGAGCCGAAATTCTGGGACACAGTTTCCAGCGAGGTCCCATTGGGAAAGTTTGACCCAGAATTTGCCTGGATAGTGGGACACACTTTCCGGAGGGCTGTTCCACCGCAACTTCGAAGAGTGGCTATACGCTGCATTACAACGGCGTAAATCTGCTACACTAGTACAACATGCCTCCGTAGCTCAGGGGATAGAGCACCGCTCTCCTAAAGCGGGTGTCGACGGTTCGAATCCGCCCGGGGGCACCAGAAGATTATGACGGCGTCGCGAGAGCGGCGCCGTTTCTGGTTCAAGACTTTAGTCCGCTGGCCGCGCAGCGGCCAGCTTTAAACCACCCGCTACGCGGGTGGAGACAAACGGCTTTACAAAGCCACCCCTCCGACCGATATTGACGATTGTTCAGGCCGTCAAGAATTCGAGTCGAAGGGG
>DBFWDM010000106.1:0-2093 GCA_048484635.1 Collinsella sp. | reverse complement strand
GTCCCGTTTACCCTGGCCGGCTGGAACGGTGACGAGGGCTGGGTCGAGTTCATCTTCATGGTGATCGGCAAGACCACCGAGATGCTTTCCACCTACGAGGCCGGCGAGTCGCTGCGCGACGTCGTGGGCCCGCTGGGCGTTCCCACCGAGATGGCCGAGGGCCCCTGCGCCGTCATTGGCGGCGGCGTCGGCCTGGCAATTGCCTTCCCGGTCGCCAAGCACCTGGTCGAGACCGGTCACGAGGTACACGCCATCATGGGCGCCCGCACCAAGGACCTCCTGCTCATGGAGGACCAGTTCCGCGAGCTCCTCGACGAAGATCACATCCACATCACCACTGACGACGGCTCCTACGGCGAGCAGGGCGTTGTCACCGCTCCGCTGGAGCGCCTGCTGCAGGACAAGGCCGTGAGCCAGGTCTTCTGCGTCGGCCCCGTTCCGATGATGAAGTTCTCGACCCTCACCGCCCAGAAGTACGACACCCCCATCACCGCGTCCCTCAACCCCATCATGGTTGACGGCACCGGTATGTGCGGCTGCTGCCGCGTCGAGGTGGGCGGCGTGACCAAGTTCGCTTGCGTCGACGGCCCCGACTTCGATGCCACCCTGGTCGACTGGGATGACCTTCGTGCCCGCCAGGCCGCTTACCGTTCCGAAGAGGGCGAGTCCCTCAAGGCCTATGAGGAAAAGAGCTGCGCATGCCACTAGTTAACGGTCGTTTCGTTGCCGATATGAAGTCGCCCCGCACCCCCGATAACGAGGAGCCGGCTGCCGAGCGCGCCTGCGACTTCCGCCCCGTCGACAAGGGCTTCACCGAGGAGATGGCGCTGGCCGAGGCCGAGCGCTGCCTCAACTGCAAGAAGCCGTTCTGTGTCGAGGGCTGCCCCGTCAACATCAACATCCCCCGCTTTATCGAGCAGATCCGCGAGAAGGACTTCGGCGGCGCTCTCGACACCATCCGCGAGGACTCCATGCTTCCCGCTATCTGCGGTCGCGTCTGCCCGCAGGAGAACCAGTGCGAGGGTAAGTGCATCCGTGGTAAGAAGTCCGAGCCCGTGGCCATCGGCCAGCTCGAGCGCTTCCTGGGTGACCGCCCCGAGCTCGCCTCCACGCCCAAGATGGCCCCCAAGAACGGTAAGAAGGTCGCCGTCGTCGGCTCCGGCCCGTCCGGCATCACCTGCGCCGGCGAGCTCGCCCGCAACGGCTTTGACGTCACCGTCTTTGAGGCCTTCTTCACCGGCGGCGGCGTGCTGGTCTACGGCATCCCCGAGTTCCGTCTGCCCAAGGCAGTCGTCAAGCGCGAGATTGACGGCCTGGAGGACATGGGCGTCAAGTTTGAGTACAACTCCGTCGTGGGCAACATGGCCACGGCCGAGGAGCTGTTCGAGCAGGGCTTCGACGCCATCTACGTGGCGACCGGCGCTGGCCTGCCCAAGTTCCTCAACGTCCCCGGCGAGAACCTGCCCAACGTCTTCTTCGCGAACGAGTACCTCACCCGCGTGAACCTGATGAAGGCCAACAAGTTCCCCGAGTACGACACCCCCACCAAGCACGGCAAGAACGTCGTTGTCTTTGGTGGCGGCAACGTGGCTATGGACGCCGTCCGTACCGCCAAGCGCCTGGGCGCCGAGCACGCCATCATCGCCTACCGTCGTACCGAAGACGAGATGCCCTGCCGTCGCGCCGAGCTGCACCACGCTAAGGCCGAGGGCGTCGAGGTTCTGCCGCTCGTCTCCCCGCTCGAGTTTGTCGCTGGCGAGGACGGCTCCGTGTGCGCCGTCAAGGTCCAGAAGATGGAGCTCGGCGAGCCCGACGAGTCCGGCCGCCGTCGCCCGGTGCCCATCGAGGGCGCCATCGAGGAGATCCCCTGCGACGTCGCGATCTCGGCTATCGGCACAAACGCCAACCCCTTCGCAAAGAAGATCGGCGGCAAGATGGAGCTCAACAAGTGGGGCTACATCGTCGCCGACGAGGAGACCGGCCAGACCACCGATCCCCGCATCTGGGCCGGCGGCGACATCGTCACCGGTGCCGCTACGGTCATTCTGGCGATGGGCGCCGGCAAGAAGGCCGCCGCTTCGATCACCAAGAGC
>DBFWDM010000105.1:0-4922 GCA_048484635.1 Collinsella sp. | reverse complement strand
CATCTTTTGAATATTCGTTTCCACGGCACCCCTCCACCTTTGCATGAGTTTTTCTCATGCTATCCATGCATTATATTCGCTTTTCTTCTAAAGCCAGTTCACCCATAGTGAACATGCTCGGATATAGAGGGGATGTCAGCGCATGAACAACGGACTGTTTACGTACTTAGCAGCATTGCTATTGTTTGGTTCCAACGGCATCATCGCCGCTGCCATCGCGCTGCCGAGCTCCGATATCGTGCTACTACGCACGTTTTTGGGCGCACTCTCGCTTGTCACCGTCCTCGCCATCACCCAACGCCATAAGTTGCAGGCGCCATCTCGCCCCCGCGAAGCCGCAGCCCTCCTCCTCTCGGGAGCCGCACTGGGCGCCAGCTGGATTTTTCTGTTCCGCGCCTACCAGACGATCGGCGTCGGCGTATCCTCGCTGCTGTACTACTGCGGCCCCATCATTGTCATGGCGCTCTCCCCACTCATCTTTGGCGAAAAACTGACCGGCGGCAAAATCGCCGGGTTTATCGCCGTCGCCTGCGGTGCTTTTCTCATCGCGGCCCAAGGCCTCGGCGGCAATATGCCCATCGCAGGCATCGTGTGCGGCATCGCCTCGGCCTTCTGCTACGCGTTGATGGTCATTGCCAGCAAGGGAGCGCCACATATCGAAGGTCTCGAGAACTCCACGCTCCAGGTGAGTGCCGCCTTTGTAACCGCGTTGATCCTTACGCTCTTCACGCAAGGTGCCCCCTCGTTCCTCTCCCCCAGCATTGCCGCCGGCATCGATTGGCACGCCGTTGCCATGCTCGGCATTGTCAACACCGGACTCGGTTGCCTGCTCTACTTTAGCGCCGTCGCCAAACTGCCCGTGCAGACCGTCGCCGTCGTCGGCTACCTTGAGCCGCTTTCGGCCGTCGTGTTCTCGGCCGTCCTTTTGGGCGAAACCATAACACCGGTCCGCCTGATGGGCGCCGCGTTTATCATCGGCGGCGCGATTTTTTGCGAACTCGCCGGCAAACGCGCAAACACCAAGGCTGGCATCGCCCAGACAGCACGTGCTTAATAGCCCCTGCTCTGAAATACTACCTGCGTACATGAATAATCCCCAGATGGGGATTATTGTCTAAAACACCCCGATGTGCCAAACTGCTCTTATATGTATAAAGATGGCATAAAGGTCTGCTGCTCGTGGCAGAGGCCAGATGTCCAAGGGAGTCCACGTGGCACACAACAAGCTGGAGGCAAGCCTCCAAGACCAGCGTAGTCAAGGCAGGCATGGAGCCATTCCCCTCTCCGCTGGCATGCTGCTCGTAACGCTCGGCGTCGTCTACGGTGACATCGGCACAAGCCCCATGTACACCATGAAATCAATCGTCGCCAACAACGGCGGCATCGGCACCGTCAGCGAGGACATGATTCTGGGCGCGCTTTCGCTCGTCATCTGGACCATGACACTCGTGACCACGGTCAAGTACGTGGTAATCGCCATGAAGGCCGACAACCATAACGAGGGCGGCATCTTCGCCCTGTTTAGCTTGGTGCGCAAAGTGGCGCCTTGGCTGATTCTTCCCGCCATGATCGGCGGCGCGGCGCTGCTCGCCGACGGCATCCTCACCCCCGCCGTCACGGTTACCACGGCCATTGAGGGCCTGCGCACTATCGAGTGGGGCCACGCGCTATTGGGTGACGGGCAAACCAACGTCATCATTATTACCATCATCATTATCTGCGGCCTGTTTGCCATGCAGCGCGCCGGCACCTCGTCAATCGGCAAGCTGTTCGGCCCGCTCATGACGCTGTGGTTCTTGTTCCTAGCAGGCGCCGGTCTGTTCAACATGCTCGGCAACCTGTCCATCTTGCGCGCGCTCGACCCCATCCGCGGCGTCATGTTCCTGTTCTCGCCCATCAACCACTCGGGCATCATGGTGCTCGGCTTTGTCTTTCTGTCGACGACCGGCGCCGAGGCCCTCTACTCGGACATGGGCCATGTGGGCAAGGCCAACATCTATGCATCCTGGCCGTTTGTTAAGGCGGCCCTTATCCTCAACTATCTGGGCCAGGGAGCTTGGCTGCTCGCCAATAACTCCAACCCCCAGATGCTCGCGATGGATATCGTCAACCCGTTCTATATGATGCTTCCCGAGCCCCTGCGCCCCTTTGCCATCGTGCTTTCAGCCGTGGCGGCCATCATCGCCTCGCAGGCGCTCATTACCGGCTCTTTTTCGTTGGTTTCGGAGGCAACGCGCCTCAACCTTATGCCGCACCTTCGCATCCACTACCCCAGCGACACCAAGGGCCAGCTCTATATTCCGCTCGTCAACAACATCATGTGGGTCGGCTGTATCTTCATCGTGTTGCTGTTCCAAAACTCCGAGCGCATGGAGAGCGCCTACGGCCTCGCCATTACCGTGACCATGCTCATGACCACGACGCTTTTGACGAGCTACATCGCCGGCATCCTCAAGCACAAGCTGGGTGCCTGCGTCTTCGCCCTGCTCTTTGGTGCCATTGAGCTGTGCTTCTTCGCCTCGTGCCTCACCATGTTCTTTGACGGCGGCTACGTCATGATCTTCCTGGCCGCGCTGCTATTTGGCCTTATGTATGTGTGGCGTCGCGGCACCGCCATCGAGCGCACGCAGACGATTCTGCTGCCCGTCTCCAAGTACATCGACCAACTCAATCGCCTGCGCAATGACGAGACCTATCCCGTGCTCGCCGACAACCTGGTGTTCCTCACCAACAGCCCCGACCCGCTCACGCTCGACCGCGACGTGCTCTATTCCATCCTGGACAAGCACCCCAAGCGCGCCAAGGCATATTGGTTCATCAACGTGCACGTTACCGACGAGCCCTATACGCACGAGTATTCCGTTGAGACCTTTGGCACAGACTTCCTGTTCCGTGTGCGCCTGGATCTGGGCTTTAAGGTCAATCAGCGCATCAACGCCTACCTGCGCCAGATCGTTGGCGACTTGATGGCATCGGGAGAGCTGCCGCCGCAGCATCACACCTACTCCATCTACGAGACGCGCGGCAACGTGGGCGACTTCCGCTTTTGCATGCTGCGCAAGATGCTTGCCCCCGAAACGGACATCAACCGCAACGACCACCGTGTGATGGCCATCAAGTACGCCGTCCGCCGCGCCTGCGGAAGCCCGGCACGCTGGTACGGTCTTGAGAACTCGGCCATCCTCATCGAGTACGTGCCGCTGTTTGCCCGCATGCGCCCGGCCGTTAAACTCGTGCGCACCCAGGTGCCGCTCGAGGTTCAGATCGAAGAGGCCGAGGAAATGGAAGTCGACATCTTCTCGGACGACTTGGTCAACGGCAACGAAGCCGGTAAGGACATGAACGTCGATCCCACCGAGTTGCTCGAGAGCGTCGCCGATACGCCCGAACAGCAACAGCTCGACGGCCTCGAGAGCGAACAACTCAACGACGCCAACTTCTAGCGACGTCACAAATCGACGACAGCGGCCCTGCATCTCACGGGAGACGCAGGGCCGCTTTGCATTGCAGTAAAGCTAACGGCTACGAACGACGCGGCTCGGGAACCACGAGCCTATCGGGGCTCGCGCCCTCGGCATCCATCAGGCTCACGTAGCGAATCGACGGATCCCCATACATCGCGTAGTAATAATTGCCCGTGCGCGCGCTAAAGCATCCGGTGTAGATAGTCTTCTCGAACTTGCCATCGCCCATCCTGGACGCCCCCTCAATCATCACCACGCCCTCGAGTGAACGGAACATGCGGACGACGTTTTCGGTCTCGCTCTCCTTTTGCGGGTAATTGGCATTGAGGTACGCCGCCTTTACAAAACGGCTCGGCGAATAGCAGTCACCCGGAATACCACGCATGCCGGCACCCGCGCCATAGGGCTTGAGCTCGGCGCCACGCCATGTCGCCGTCTGCGGAAAATCGCTTGTGGCCGTGATATAGGTGCGCAGGTTTTCCATGTGCCACGGGAAGGTGGGCTGATTGGCAAGGGTGTCGACCGGATCGTCGTATACATGCAGGCCGTCAGCCATCATCTCGACCACGATGCTACGCTGGCTGTCGCCGATAATCCAATGGAGCAGCGACACGCCCAGCCCCTCTCCTGCAGATTTAGCAACAATCACCGTATCGCGCAGCGCAGCCTCGACCTCGTCGACTGTCGAGAACGTCGCTGCCACCCACAGGGGAAACTCATAGGCCGCGATATTGGTCTTGCCGTCGACAGGGTCCTCGGCATACTCGGCATAACCCGGGAAATTGAGGCCCGCCACGGCGAGGCCCGCATCGTTGCCGCAATCGAAGAACATGGGATAGTTCTTGTAATCGATGCACATACCGATCACCGCGTGTGCCGCTGTCGCGTCGTCGATAAACGAATACGGAATGTGAAACCCGCGCGGCATCACGCGAACCTGTTGGCCGTAGTCAAAGCTCCAGTCGAGGTTGCGGCCCAGATACATGTGGCCAGAATCATCGGTAAATCGAATACTCGTACACATAGCGCCTCCTAGCTTCACGTTCTCGCTAAGTTCATTGTCACCAAACAAAAAGGCGCTAAACACAAAAGCCCGGACATGACAACAACGTCATACCCGGGCTATTCAAGCAGGATAAACTCAACCAAGTTAACCCCGCAGGTCGTCTAAGGGGTCAAAGTGCCGCAGATTGCCACGAAAGAGGAGCGAAGCGTACTTAAGGTACGCGAGCGACGATTGAGCGGCAAGGTGCGGTGCTTTGATCCCCTTAGACCAACTTGCCGAGACAGTGGTCGATCATATGCTGGATCATCTGTGCCTCGAAGCCCACAAAGTCCTGCTTGCGCTCGCGCATCTTGCCGTCGACGATCTGGTCAAAGGCAACCTTGCACTTGATGTAGCGCGTGGACTTGGTGACCTCCTCGTGCGTCAGGCAGCTCTCCTCCATCTTGCTGGCG
>DBFWDM010000104.1:0-20844 GCA_048484635.1 Collinsella sp. | reverse complement strand
CACTTTTCTTCTTTCCGGACATGCCGTCCTCCGATCTCCCGGGGCCGGCCGATCCGGCCCTCAGGGTATCGGGTTCCCACATTCATCCGCACATGTGCGGATGAATGTGGGAAGTGTTCGGATGAAGTTGATAATCAAGGTGCATAAAGTAAGGGTTTGCGCACGTCAGCGTGTTATTCTAGACATACGTAAATTCGTATAAGTTGGAGGTAGCATGTTCTCAATCGGTCAACACGTCATTCATCCGGGTCAGGGAGTCTGCACCGTCGTCGGTTTTAGGGACGACACACCGCAGCCCATGCTACTGCTCGAGACCAAGCAGGGACATGCGCAGACGATCCTCATGTACCCCGTGGCGCAGGCCGACCGTTTGCACGCCGCCATCTCGCAGCAAGATGCCGAGCACCTGCTGAGCCACTATGACGAGCTGGAGTGCGACACTTTTACCGAGCGCAACAGTTCACTTGAGGAGACGCACTTTAAGCAGCAGCTCAAGCTGGGCGCGCCCGAGACGGTCCGTGTGGCAAAGACCATGATGCACCGCATTCGCCAGGCCGAGGAAGCTGATAAAAAGCCCAGCTCCTACTACATGCGCGTTCTCAAGGAGGCCAAGCGCCGCTCCATCGAGGAGTTCGCCGTGGCCCTTGGCGTCACCGAGGAGGACGCCGAAGCCCGCCTAGCCCAAGCCGCCCTCAACTAACCCAACCGCGCCAAAAACCACCACAAAGGGGACAGGCACCTTTGTGGTGGTTTTCTTGTTCTAGTAGTATTCATTCTTATCGATACCCACGAGCACAAGGAGTCTCTTATGGCAGAGCCGCTTACCGCCGGAATCACCCGCGACCGCGCGTTTGAACTGCTTAACGAGCACAACAAAGACCCGTTCCACATCACCCATGGCGAGACGGTCGAGGGCACCATGCGCTACTTTGCGCGCGAGTTCGACCCCGAGAACGAGGAGTTTTGGGGCATCGTCGGCCTGCTGCACGACTTGGATTGGGAGGAGCATGAGGACGACCCCATGAACCACACCATCTATGCTGCCGAGATTCTTAAGGGCGAAGGCGCGTCTCCCGAGCTCATTCGCGCCATCCAGACGCACACGTCGGACTTCAATACCTCGCTGCCCAAGCCCGAGCTGCAGATGGAAAAGATCCTGTTTGCCTGCGATGAGCTCACCGGCCTGATCGGCGCTGCAGTCATCATGCGCCCGAGCAAGAGCGTTATGGACTTTACGACCAAGTCGCTCAAGAAGAAGTTCAAGGACAAGCGCTTTGCCGCCGGCTGCTCGCGCGACGTGATTTCGCAGGGCGCCGAGATGCTGGGCTGGGAGCTTCCTGAGCTCTTCGACCGCACCATCGCAGCCATGCAGTCCTTCGCCCCCGACCACGATACCTTCCAGGCCTAACCGCCCGCGCCACTTAAAACCACCACAAAGGGGAACCTTTGTGGTGGTTTTTGTTTGCGCGGACGCTAGGGGCGGACCTGGCCGGTGCCTCGGAGCTTGTATTTGTAGGTGGTGAGGGCCTCGGCGGCAAAGGGGCCACGGGCGTGGAGTTTTTGGGTCGAGATGCCGATCTCGGCGCCCAGGCCAAACTCGCCGCCGTCGGTAAAGCGCGTGCTGGCGTTGGCATATACGGCCGAGGCATCGACCGCATCCAAGAAGCGCTCGCAGGCGTCCACGTCCTCGGAAATGATGGCCTCGGAATGCATGGTACCGTAGCGGTTGATGTGCGCGATGGCCTCGTCCTCGTTTGCCACGACCTTCACGCTCATCTCGAGCGCCAGGTACTCGCGACCCCAGTCCTCCTCAGTCGCGGCGACGTAGTCATCGCCCTCTACAAAGCCGGCGTCGGCGCACGCGGCGCACGTGGCCTCGTCGCCGTGAATGAGCACGCCGTGGTCGTGCAGCACGGCAACGACCGCAGGCAAAAACGCATCGGCCACAGCACGGTCGACCAGCAGCGACTCGGCGGCATTGCACACGCCTACGCGCTGGGTCTTGGCATTAACGATAATGTTGAGCGCCTTATCAAAGTCGGCGGATTCATGCACGTAGATGTGGCAGTTGCCCGTGCCCGTCTCGATCACCGGCACAAGCGACTCGCGCACGCAGCGCTGGATTAGGCCTGCACCGCCGCGCGGAATGAGTACGTCGACAATGCCGCGGAGCTTCATGAGCTCGCCAGTGGCCTCGCGGTCGGTGGACTCGATCATCGACACGGCCTCGCGCGGGAAGCCCTTGGCCTCGAGCGCATCGGCCAGCAGCTCGGCAATCATGGCACACGAGTGATAGGCCAGCGAGCCGCCGCGCAGAATGCAGGCGTTGCCGGTGCGGATGCAGATGCCCGCGGCATCGGCCGTCACGTTGGGGCGCGCCTCATACACTATGGCGACCAGACCCAGTGGCACACTCACGCGGGTCAGGTCCACGCCGCTTGCGAGTATACGGTGGTCGAGCACGCGGCCCACGGGATCGGGCAGCTCGGCGAGCTTTTCCAGGCCGGCGGCCATGCCCTCGACGCGCCCGGGCGTCAGCAGCAGGCGATCGAGCAGTCCGGCCGAGGTACCCGCATCGCGCGCAGCGGACATATCGAGCTCGTTGGCGGCGACGATGGAGTCGACACCGTTGCGCAGTGCTGCGGCCATGGCGCGCACGGCCTCCTGGCGCTGCTCATCGCTCGCCGTGGCAAGCGAGGCCGACGCTGCCTTGGCGGCAACGGCAAGATCGTGGACATACGTGGCTATATCGACCGACATGGGCGGCCCTTTCTCCTAGAAGTTTGCAACCATGGTAGCCGATTTGCGCATGGCCTCGCCCGCGGCGGTAGAATTGGTCAACCCGAAACACCGCAACGAACGGAAGTCTCACATGGCCCTCATCACTTCGTACCACGTCCCCGGCCTTTACGTCGAGGACCACAGCATCGACGTCCCCCTTGACTGGCGCGGCCTGGAGCCGATGCTCCTGGCCGTCGGCAGCACCATGCGCCGCGGCGCTATGCCGGCACCCATCGCCGGCGCGCCCGAGAGCATCAAGCTCTTCTACCGCGTGGTTTGCGCGCCCGACCGCATCAACGACGATCTGCCACTGCTCCTGTTTTTGCAGGGCGGCCCCGGCGGCGAGAGCCCGCGTCCGCTGACGCCCACAAGCGACGGCTGGATCGAGGAGGCCGTCAAGCACTTCCGCGTCGTCCTGCCCGACCAGCGCGGCACCGGGCGCAGCAGCTGTGTAGACGGGCGCACGATTGCCGCACTGGGCGAGCGCGCGACGGCGGCCGACTCCGATGCCGCACGCTCGCAGGCCGACTTCCTCAAGCGCCACCTCGCCAGCTCCATCGTGCGCGATTTTGAGTACCTGCGTCTGGTGGGCTTTGGCGGCAAGCCCTGGGTCACGCTCGGCCAGAGCTACGGCGGCTTTTTGACGTTGAGTTATCTGTCGCTCTTCCCCGAGGGCGTGGCGGCGAGCTTTACCTGCGGCGGCATCCCCCACGTGCCGGCGAGCGCCAGCGAGGTCTACGCGCACACCTTCCCGCGCATGGCCGCCAAGACGCAGCAGTATTACGACCGCTACCCCGCCGACGTCGAGCGCGTGGCAACCCTGGCCGATGCGCTCGAGGCACAGAAGCCCGTGCTGCCCGACGGCTCGCCGATGACGGTCGAGCGCCTGCAGCTCATGGGCAGCGACTTTGGCATGAAGCCGAGCTTTGAGCGTATGCATTGGATTATCGATCACGCTTTTGTTGATGGCGACGGCACGCTGACCTGCGACGCCTCGGTATCTGACAACTTTTTGATGCGCGCCTTCGAGCGCACCAACACGCGCACGAATCCGCTGTACTGGACGCTGCAGGAGTTCATATACGCCGACGGTGACACTATGCCCATTGGCTGGGCCGCGGCTGAAGAGAAGGCTCACCGCGCCGAGTTCGACACCCTCGCGCGCCCGCTCATGTTTACCGGCGAGGCCATGTTCCCGTGGATGTTCGAGCAGATGCCCGAGCTCAAGCCCTTCAAGCCCGCCATGGACCTGCTGATGGAAGACACCAGCTGGGACAAGATCTACGACCCGCAGCGACTGGCGTGCAACGAGGTGCCCCTGCAGGCCGCGGTGTATTTCGACGACATGTACGTGGATTCGGGCCTGCAGCTTGATACGCTCAGCCGCGTGGGCAACTCGCATGCCTGGGTGACCAACGAGTTCGAGCACGACGGCCTGCACGGCAGCGTGGTATTCAAGCACCTCTTCGACGAGGCCCTCAACCGCGGAGACCTGCGCCGAATCTTCTAGCAAAGGAGTGTCCCCACCTGCCGGCACAATAGGAACGTCCCCAAGTGCCGGCACGAAAAAGACAGCGCTGCGGGAAACGATTCGCAGCGCTGTCTTTCTTTATGCAAATACGATCAAGTTATCCCTGTGTATCGCGGGCTTCTCGGCCAGGTTAGCGAGCAGGCGGTTGCTGGCGATCTGGTCCTGGCGGCGACCGGCAGCAAGTTCCAGCACGTCCGAATCGGCCTCGGCGATACCGCGGGCGACAACCATACCGCTCGGGTCGCACACGTCGAGCACATCGCCCTCGGCAAACTGGCCATCGACCTCGCGAATACCCACCGCAAGCAGGGAAGAACCACGGCTGACCAGCGCCTTCGCAGCACCATCATCGACCGTCACCGAGCCATGCGCCTTGTCGCCCAGTGCGATCCACAGCTTGCGGGGTGCGATGTCCAGACGCTCCGCCGGCGGATCGAACAGCGTGCCCACGCTCTCGCCGCGGGCGAGGCGCACGAGCGCATCGGGCTCCTCGCCCGAGCAAATCACGCTCTGAATGCCCGCCGTCATCAGGATGCGGCTCGCGCGAATCTTGGTAATCATGCCGCCCGTGCCCACCGATGTGGAAGAATCGCCCGCCGAGGCAATAATCTTGGCATCGATCTTATGCACGACAGGAACAAACTCGGCCGTCGGGTCCTCGTGCGGATTGGCAGTATAGAGACCATCGATGTCCGAGAGCGTCACGCACAGATCGGCAGAAACCAGGCAGCTCACAAGCGCCGCCAGTGTGTCGTTGTCACCAAACTTGATCTCATCGACGGTAACGGTATCGTTCTCGTTGACGATCGGCACCACGCCAAGCTCCACGAGGCGCAGCAGGGCGTCGCGCGCATGCAGGTAGGACGTGCGACGGGCCGTGTCGTGGCGCGTGAGCAGCACGAGCGAGGTGAGCAGGTCGCGCGCATGGAACTCCTCGTCGTAGGCCGACGAGATGATGCACTGACCGGCCGAGGCGCAAGCCTGTAAGCTCGGCAGGTCACCGACCGGCTTGCGGTCGAAGCCCAGCACGGGATAGCCACAGGCAATAGCGCCCGAGCTCACCACGACCAGACGCCAGCCGAGCTTGCGCAGCGCTGCGGCTTGATCGGCAAGTCCGCCGATAAAGGCGCGGTTGACCTTGCCATCGGCGCCCACCACCGTGGACGAACCGATCTTTACCACCATCGTTTTATAAGAAGTCGTCATACGTCAAACCAATCAACTGTTCAGCGAACGGCCGAGCGGCGGCCAAGGGAGCGTGACTCGCCCCTACCGCCCAAAGAATTAGTGAGCCCAGGGAAAAGCAGAAGCCGCGGCCATATTCTTGCGCACGAGCTCGTCGCGCACCTGAGCCAGGCCCTGCTCCATGCCCACCACATAGGTCTGCGGGTACAGGAAGCGCTTGAAAGCTGCGTCCAGATGATCGAGCGCCCAAACACAGCGCTCGCGCGCGTCCTGGATGCTCTCACGCGGAGCCACCGCGCTGCCGTCGCGCACGATCGGCACCAGCAGCTCGCGATACTCAAGTTCGGACACGTCGGTCACCAGGGCGGCATCATTCACGGCCACGAGGGTATTGCCGCGCGCGGCGCCCTCCCCCGCCAGATGGTCCTCGTCGTAGATCATGTCGCAGACCGGGCCGCCAAAGCCGTCGTAATAACGGCGCACGCGTTGCACACCCGGGATCGTGCGCTTGTAGGGCTGCTCGGAGAGCTTGACCACCGGCGTCCATGGATCTGCCTCGCTCGCACGGCGGGCGGAAAGCTTGTACACGCCACCCAGCGCCGGCTGGTCATAGCAGGTCGCGAGCTTGGTACCCACGCCAAAGCTATCGATGGGCGCGCCCTGGTCCAGCAGCGACTGAATCGTGTACTC
This sequence comes from Collinsella sp., assembly GCA_048484635.1. GTDB lineage: Bacteria > Actinomycetota > Coriobacteriia > Coriobacteriales > Coriobacteriaceae > Collinsella. The sequence continues at coordinate 14,657 of DBFWDM010000104.1, read as the reverse complement.
GTCAAGATCGTTGGAAACCGAGATCCCCACATAGGGCAGGCCCTCGGCATCAAAACGGCCGCGAACATACTTGGAGAGCTTGGCGAGGTCGCCGGAGTCGATGCGAATAGCCGAAAGGCGCTCGCCCACCGCCTCCATCTCCTTGGCAACCGTAATGGCATGCTCGCAGCCCTCGCGCACGTCATAGGTGTCGATGAGCAGCGTACAGTTCTTGGGGCTCGACTTGGCAAAGGCGCGGAAGGCCTCGAGCTCGGAATCGAAGCTCATCACCCAGCTGTGCGCATGCGTGCCAAAGACGGGAATACCATAGCGGCGGCCGGCGAGCACATTGGACGTAGAGGAGCAGCCGGCAACGTAGCTCGCGCGCGCAACGGCCAGGCCGCCATCGGGACCCTGGGCGCGGCGCAGGCCAAACTCCGCCACGGGGCGACCGTCGGCGGCGAGCACCACGCGCGCCGTCTTGGTGGCGACAAGCGTCTGGAACCCGACGATGTTGAGCAGCGCCGTCTCAAGCAGCTGGCACTCGAGCGCAGGACCGGTGACGCGCACCATGGGCTCGCGCGGAAAGACGAGCTCGCCCTCGGGGACGGCGTCGATATTTACATGCGCACGAAAATCGCGCAGGTAGTCGAGGAATGCGGACTTGAACATCGCGCCGCCGGCAGGGGCCTCAAGCGAGGCGAGGTAGTCGATATCCTCGGGCGTAAAGCGCAGGTTCTCGACCAGCTCGGGCAGCTCGGCGGTGCCGCACATGACGGCATAGGCGCTGCCAAAGGGATGGTCGCGGTAAAACGCGGTAAAACAACCCTGCTCATTGGCCTTGCCGCTCTCCCACAGGCCCTGGGCCATAGTGAGCTCGTACAGATCGGTGAGCATTGCAATGTCGGTGGGATGCGAGATGTCGGTCAAAGCCATGGGGCGACCTTTCGGATGTGTGGTACAGAATTTGAGGGTTAGACGAGAGCAGAGGATGCGGACATAACGCCCGATGCAAATAGGTTAGAGCAGGCCCATGCTGGTCAGGATCGTGTAGCCCATAAAGATGACAAACGCGATGAGGGCAAGGACAATGATGATTTTTTGAGCCGGCGCCATGCCAGGGATCTCGTTCTCGCCCGTAGGTTCCTTGGAGGTAACCATGCGCTGGGCAAAGGTCATCTCGTCACGGCTCGGCTTGGGCTCGACGGACTTGGGACGAGCGGCCTTTTTAGGCTGAGGTTTGGGCGCGGCAGGTGCAGGCTTCGCAGCAGCGGGCTTGGGTGCGGACGCGGGCTTGCGCTCGGATGCGGCGTTCGAGGCGACCTCCTCGGCCTTCGCACGCTCGGCGCGCAGGGCAGCCAGCTCCTCACGCTCGCGACGGGCCTCTTCCCGAGCCTCGCGGCGGGCCTTCTCAGCACGGAGCTCTTCCAACTCAGCGCGCTCCTCGTCGGACAATGGTTGGGACTCAAGCTCGGCCATGGTATAGCCCTTTCTTTTAAAAAAAGCCGCCGACACAATGTCAGCGGCTTATCAAATCCAAGGGTGGAGACGAAGGGAGTCGAACCCTCGGCCTCTGCCATGCGACGGCAGCGCTCTCCCAACTGAGCTACGTCCCCAGGACAAGTCGATATTTTACCTACGGCTCGCCAACTGTCAACGCCCAATAACCAGTCTTTTTGGGGCGCGGCTATTTTGGCAACTTTTCGAACAGGCGATCCTCTCGATGATTTTTTATCCCCGTCCCAGAAAAATCATCGACGAACGCACTACTTTGCGCTGGTAAGAACACCGGTGGTGTCGAAGGCCGGGGTGAAGCTCTCGTCTACCGCGCCGCCCTCTTGCCAGAACATCGTCGTAAAACCCAGGTCGTCGGCATGGTCGAGCACCTGCTCGTACTCCTCACGCGTCACGGCGCGTGCCAGGTCGCCGCCCTGCTCGCGCATGAGCGCATTGGGCGTGTACTGGTTCATAACCGAGATCGGCACGTCGCCCACCGTCTGCCACACCAGGTCCAGCACGCGACACGAATCGTCTGCATGCCCCGGAAGCACCAGGTGACGCACGATCATGCCACGCTTCATAAGCCCGTCCTCGTCCACCAACTCTCCCCCGCGGCGCTCGATCTCGCGCGCCATCTGGGCCAGACCCGACACGGCCACACGCGGGTAATCCTTTATATGGGAGAGCGACTGCGCAAGCCCGGCATCGGCATATTTAAAGTCGGTGAGCCACACATCGACCAGGTCGCCCAGCGCCGCCACGGCACTCGCGCGCTCGTAACCACTCGTGTTGTAGACGATTGGGATAACCAGTCCGCGCGCCCGTGCCGCGGCAATCGCGGCAGGCAACAGGTGCGCATAGTGCGTCGCCGTCACCAAATTGATGTTGTTGGCACCCTGGTCCTGCAGTTCCAGCATAATCTCGACCAGGCGCTCAGGCGAAATCTCAAGGCCAAAATTGCCGGTCGAGATCTCGTGGTTCTGGCAGTAGATACATTTGAGCGAGCAGCCGCTAAAGAAGATCGTGCCCGAACCGGCCTCGCCCGAGATAGGCGGCTCCTCCCACATATGAAGCGCCGCGCGAGCGACCTTAAGCGTGTCGTCGGCACCGCATACGCCGCGCGCGCCCTCATCGCGCGCCGCACCGCAACGGCGCGGACACAAATGGCAGGCGGGCGAAAAAAGTTCGGTCAACGACATCGGCATAAAAAAATGCTCCAAAACAACGATTCAGCAGCTCAAACGTAAAGGGCCAGACCGGGTAGACGGCTCCGTCCCTAAGGCGCCGTAATCGTCCGACACGATTTTTGTAATGTCAAGACTGGAATCGATAAAGTGCCGCTTTATGATGTAGGTATTCCGCCCCCCGCGGAGCAACTGGGTGAACCGTCGCGTTTATTTAGGGAGTCCACACAGTCGTACCTAGTACAGGTATCCTTCGTTGTTAAGGACGCTGGAACAGTCGATGAGGGCACCCACCTGTTTTAGGTGGGTTCATTTTCGTAACGTGGGGGGTGGTTTTCTTTTGCCGAAAATCACCATTACAGTCCATATGGATCCCCGCCGGCATCCCGACAAGCCATCGACAACATCCCAATATCTGGTATGCGCGTGATAATCGCACGGTGCAAACCTCCGCACCCCCCTCGGTCGAGTATCATGGGACAGCTATGCCATTTCCGCGTAGCAACCTTTGACCTTTTCCTTCGACGCTTGGCGGTTTTTAGATTCATGGCTTCATCCCCGAGCTACATACCGTACCTATGCGTGGCAGCGGCGGCCTTTATCACGACCTTCCTCGCGGTGCCCCTGGTCAAGCGCTTGGCAATTAAGCTCGATGCCGTCGACTATCCTTCTAAGCGCCGCATCAACACCAAGCCCATCCCGCGTTTGGGCGGAACGGCGGTGTTTTTGGGCCTGGTCGTTGCCTGCATTGTGCAAATCCTAGGCACCTGGCACCTGGGCTGGCCGCCCGTTTTGGTGCCGCACCCGCGCCTTCACATTAGCTATCCCATGCTGGCGCTCTCCTTTACCGTCATCTTTGCGACCGGCGCTATCGACGACGTCTTCCAGCTCAAGCCCAAGCAAAAGCTGGCCGGACAGGTCCTCGCCGCGCTTATCGCCTGCATGGGCGGCCTAAAAATCGGCGTCATCGTCAACCCGTTTGCCCCCGGCGAAATCATGCTCGGATGGCTCGCCTACCCCATCACCGTGATCTATCTGGTGGCATTCACCAACATCATTAACCTCATCGACGGCCTTGACGGCCTGGCGACGGGTATCTGCGGCATCGCGTCGTTCACCATGTTTTCGATGGCCGTTCTCTCGGGCCGCATCGACGCCGCCGCGCTCTCCATTGCGCTCTTTGGCGCCTGTCTGGCCTTTTTGCGCTACAACTTCAACCCCGCAAGCATCTTCTTGGGCGACTCGGGGTCGCTGCTTCTGGGCTTTGCGCTGGGCTCCATCTCGCTGCTCAACGTGAGCCGCACCGCCGCGCTCACCTCGCTCATCATCCCGCTCATCGTTGCCGGCGTGCCCATCATCGACACGTTTAGCGCCATTGTGCGCCGCAAGCGCGCCCACATTAGCATCGGGCAGGCCGACAAAGGCCACATCCACCACCGCCTGATCCAAGAAGGCTACAACCAAAAACAGGCTGTGCTGCTCATCTATGCCTGGTGCATTATGCTTTCGGCCGGCGCCGCCGCGATTAACCAGGTCGAGGTGCCCATGCGCGTGCTCATCTTTACCGTGCTCGCCATTGGCTCGGCGGCCTTTGCCAAGCATCTACATCTGTTTGAGCCCGTACTGCGCCACCATTACAACAAGCGCACGCACGAGGACGAGCTGGTCACCCCCGACGACCCCGCTTTTAAGCAGGAGGAGCAGGCAGCCGAGGAGCGCAAAGAAGAGCGCCACCACAAGCTCTAGGGCAAGCTGCCGAGGATGTGCCAAGGCACCGTTAGCCAAGCGCGGCCGCGCCGCACCCATCGCACATGCCGCACCACGCGCGCCCCTCTCCCGCCCCTCGCCTACTTACGCACCACCCCTCCAATAAACGCGTTATCATCTTGACCCATGAACATACGTTAGGAGCAATCATGCCAAACGAGAACAGCTACGAAGTCGCGCTGCAAAAGAGCAACGCCATTCGCGAGGGCCTGGCCAAGACGCCCGAGAAGTTCACCATGCTCACCGGCGACCGCCCCACCGGCCGCCTGCACCTGGGCCACTACTTTGGCACCCTCAAGGGCCGCGTTGAGCTGCAGAACATGGGCGCCAAGACCAACGTGCTCATCGCCGACTACCAGGTCATCACCGACCGCGACACGACCGAGCACATCCAGGACAACGTGTACAACATGGTCATGGACTACCTTGCCTGCGGTATCGACCCCGACAAGACCATGATCTACGCGCACTCCGCCGTGCCCGCAGCAAACCAGCTCATGCTGCCGTTCCTGTCGCTGGTGTCCGAGGCTGAGCTGGCGCGCAACCCCACCGTCAAGGCCGAGATGGAGGCCTCGGGCCATGAGCTTACCGGCCTTCTGCTCACCTACCCGGTGCATCAGGCCTGCGACATCCTGTTCTGCAAGGGCAACGTGGTGCCCGTCGGTCGTGACCAGCTGCCGCACATCGAGCTCACCCGCACCATCGCCCGCCGCTTTAACAACCGCTACGGCAAGGTGTTCCCCGAGGTCGAGGCGCTGCTGTCCGAGACCCCGCTACTGCCCGGCCTTGACGGTCGCAAGATGAGCAAGAGCTACGGCAACGCCATCAACATCTCGATGACCGCTGAGGAGACGGCCAAGCGCATCAAGAAGAGCCAGACCGACTCTGAGCGCATGATCACGTTCGATCCCGAGAACCGCCCCGGCGTGTCCGGGTTGCTTTCGACGGCCGCCATCTGCACCGGTCGCTCCGAGGTCGAAATTGCCGAGGAGATTGGCATGGGCGGCTCCGGCCAGCTCAAGAAGTACGTGACCGAGGCCGTCAACGAGTACTTCGCACCTATCCGCGAGCGTCGCCAGCGCTACGAGAACGATCTGGATTACGTGAAGGACGTGCTGCACGAGGGCAACCGTCGCGCCAACGAGATCGCCGAGCAGACCCTGGCCGAGGTTCAGGACGCCATGGGCATGGTGTACTAGACCGATCTGCTGGCTCGAGCTTTCGATTGCTTTAGGGCGGGCGCTACGGCGTCCGCCTTTTTTGGAGCCCGACCAGCTCGGCTCCGTCCATTGCACTCCCCCGATAAACGGGAACGGGCCCGCCGGCAGTCAGTTGCCAGCGGGCCCGTTCCCGAAGTACACCGTTGAATCGCACAGAGGGGAGGAATGCGAATCAAACTCAACAGGGCAGGCTTTTTCATCGCCTATTGCCTACTCCGTTGCTGAATACAATATAGTTCACCGTGGTTTACTTTCTGACGGCAAAGTGCGCCGCCACACCTTCTCCATAAGTTAGCCCCGGTAAACCTGCAACGGAAAACCACCGCAAAGGGGACAGGCACCTTTGTGGTGGTTTTGGCCACGGCAGAGCTGTTAGAGTCCGGCAGGCCAGCGACAGGCGGCCAAGTCGACGTGCATGGGATCGGTAAACGTCACGCCCTCCCCCATTAAGAGCTCACGCTGGACATCGGGGCCGCCAAAGGCAAAGACCTCACAGATACGGCCGTCGGCAAACACCACGCGATGACAGGGAATTTGGCCGGGGCGCGGGTTGCTGTGCAGCGCATAGCCCACATAGCGCGCGCTCCGCGGACGACCGGCAAGCAGCGCCACCTGACCGTAGGTGGCAACCATCCCCTCGGGAATCTGCTCGACCACCTCATACACCCGCTCAAAAAAAGCCCTCAGACGCCATCGCATGCTCCTTTCAACCGAAACAAGCATAAACCACCAAAAAGGTGCCTGTCCCCTTTGTGGTGGTTTTGACCGGAAAGCTAGTTGGCGGGGCGGAAGAAAGCTACGGCTACGGCGCCGGGGCCCACGTGGGTGCCGATGGTGGCGCCAATGGTGTGGATGGGCAGCTCGTTCTCGGTGTGTCCAGCCCACAGTGCCGCGCTGTCCTCGATATACTTCTTGAGCACGGCGTCCGAAAGGCCCGTATAGCCCAGCGCCAGCGGCATGGAAAAGTCGACGCCGCCCGCTTTTTCGACCTTCTGGTTGAGCAGGTTACGACCGTTCTTGGAACCGCGCGCCTTGCCCAGCTGCACGATCAGGCCGTCCTCGGCGGCCACCACGGGCTTCACGTTGAGCAGCGTACCCACGGCGCCGGCCGCAGCAGACAGGCGACCGCCACGCACCAAGTACTCCAGCGTCTCGAGCAGACCGATAACCACCACACGGTCGCGCACGGCCTCGACGGCCGCCGCGATCTGGGCCGCGCTACGGCCCTCGTCCACCAAGCGCAGCGCATACTCGACCAGCACGCGCTCGCCCAGGGTGACGTTGTTGCTATCTACCACGAACACGTCGCCGCCCGGCGCCTCGGCAAGTGCGGTACGGGCACTCTGATTGGTGCCCGAAAGCTTAGCACCCACGGTAATAATCACAGCCTCATCGCCGGCATCACGCGCCTCGGCAATAGCCTGCGAAAACGCGTACGGGTTGACCTGGCCGGTCTTGGGCAGCTCATCGCGCTCCACGAGCATCTCGTAAAAGCGCTGGTGATCGATGTCGACGCCATCCATGTACACATCGGTGCCAAAGGTGACGGACAGCGGCAGAACACGCAGAGCGGGGTGCTCAGCCGGCGACATATCGCTCGCGGAATCGGTAATAATACGAATGGACATAGCGAATCCTTTCTTTCGCGGACCTCTCGCGGGGAATTTTGACAGCAATGCCCCGGCACGGCATACGCACTCAAACGGGACTATGCAGTTGTTAATTGGAAGCAAATGCCTTGGCGGCCTTAGATCTCGCGCAGGGTGTTGAGAATCGTGCGCAGCGACGCATACATCTGCTCGCGCTGCTCCACACCCATAGCCTTACCGGTGGTATCGAGCACCTCGCGAATGATGCGGTCCGCCTCGCTCATGCTCTCGCCGCCCAGAGCGGTCAGGCGCACCGGAGCACGATACTTAACGGCGGCATCGCCCGAATCATCGACCTCGACGTAGCCACCCTCCTCCAGATGCGCCAGCGTACGCGAGACGGCGGCGCGGGTAACGCCGGCCATGCGAGCCAGGTCGGCGCCAGTCAGGCCGTCCTTGCTGCGCTCAAGATAGTACAGGCACATAACGTCGGAGCCCTTGAGACCCAGCCTTGCGCCCTCAGACGTCTTAATGCGCTGGATCTCCTTGTAGAGTCCGCTGATCAGTCCGACAAAGTCCTCGAAACGTGTCTCGTCGCTCTGCTGCATGGGAGACGACCGCCTTTCGCTTGCATAATGCTAACGGGTAAACATCTTAGCCGTACTTAACGGCCGGCAGCCCTGCACGCCCTATTTGTTAACCCATCAACATAAAAACCACCACAAAGAGGACAGGCACCTTTGTGGTGGTTTGGGCCGGCGAACATGATCCGCAGGCGTCGCTACAGCTCCACGCAGGGATTGTCGCGGGTCACAAGCGTCTTAACGACAACCGTAGCGCCCAGATAACGCTCGAGCAACTCGGCGAGACGATCAACGGCAGCCTGGCAATCCCCCATCCGCTCGGGCTCCACGCACTCAATCGCCAGGAACGCATCGGCCGAATCATCGGACAGCGCCGTTCGAACGCCGTCGCGCCAGTTCCAGCAGCGGCACACGGCGCCCGCATCATCGATGTAGGCGAGCTCGCCGGGCAGCGTCGGATCGTCCGCCTCCTCGCCAAGCGGCCAGAACGCATCGCCACCGTCGGTCACCTTCAGGCGAAGGTCTCCCTCGATCGCATGTAGGTCCTCGCCTCCGACGGGCAGCGCGTAGGTCAACGACACCGTGTTGTAGATGTCCACCGCGGGCGCAATGTGGCCCACCGGCTTGCCTTTGAGCACGCGTTTGAGCAGGTTCTCGATTGAGCAACGCGCGCCCTTTTTGGTCTTGAACAGACGATAGGCCTCGCGCCATGCCTTGACCGGTGCGTTCTCGCTGATAGTATCGCTGGTCAGATGACGCTCCGCATCGATATTGGCGCGGTCGAGCAACGCCGCAATCGCATCCACGTCCTCTTGAGGAATCTGAGCCGTGGGCTTCATGCCCTCCACGACCACAACACCGACCGCTGCCTGCGGAAACAGCTCCCAGAATGAATCCTCGGCAATAAAGCTCTTCATACGCTCTCCCTTCATTGTGCGCGCCCGAGTGAGGGCGCCTAAACAAAAAGCGCCCTCACAACGGCCACCTTCAAAGTTCTACGGTGCCGTCACAAGAACGCTTGCGCTGTCCCCATCCGGAGAAGGGGACGATATGTCAGGCGTATTGTAACCCGAGTCATCCACACGAGCAAAACCACCACAAAGGTGCCTGTCCCCTTTGTGGTGGATATGGACTAACGGCGAAGCTAGTGGCGGAGTCCCAGCAGGCCGCGGCCGCGATGACGGGCCTCGGCGGACACCTGGGCGTGCGGGCCGGCGGCTTTGACGGACTCGGGCAGGTGCGAGTACTTCTTCTCGAAGTTCTCCTCGAACATCACCGCCAGGTTGTGCGCGGCCTCGTCGTAGCGCGCGGTGCTCTGCCAGTATTGGCGCGGCACCAGGATGCCATCGGGCACGCCGTGGCACGTCGTGGGAATGTCGACGTTAAAGATGTCGTCGTGCACGAACTCGCTATCCTCGATGGTGCCGTCGAGGGCGCATGCGACCAGCGAGCGCGTGTAGGCCAGCTCGATGCGATGACCCACGCCGTAGCCGCCGCCAATCCAGCCGGTGTTGACCAGGTACACGCGTGTGCGGCCGTCGGCAATGCGCTCGCCAAGCATCTTGGCGTAAACCATGGGGTCGAGCGGCATAAACGGCTCGCCAAACAGCGAGGAGAACGTGGGCGTGGGCTCGGTGACGCCGACCTCGGTGCCAGGGATCTTGGCCGTAAAGCCCGTCACAAAGTGATACATGGCGGCGTCGGCCGTCAGGCGCGAGATGGGCGGCAACACGCCAAAGGCATCGCAGGTCAAAAACAGCACGACGCTCGGGGTAGTGCCCATGCCCTTGGTCCACGCGTTGGGAATGTGCTCCACAGGGTAGGCCACGCGCGTATTGTGCGTGATCGAGACGTCGTCGTAGTTGGGTCTGCGATTCTCATCGAGCACCACGTTTTCGCAGATGGCACCAAAGCGAACAGCATTGAAGATCTCGGGCTCGTGGAAAGCGTCCAGGCCCTCGCACTTGGCGTAGCAGCCGCCCTCGACGTTAAAGATGCACATATCGGACCAGCCGTGCTCGTCATCGCCGATCAGCAGGCGCGTGGGATTGGCCGAAAGCGTGGTCTTGCCGGTGCCCGACAGGCCAAAGAACACCGCGGTCTCGTGCGTGACGGGATCCATGCTGGCCGAGCAATGCATGGGCAGCACGTCGTCCTCGACAGGCAGCAGGTAATTCATAACGCTGAAGATGGACTTCTTGATCTCGCCGGAGTAGCCGGTGCCCGCGACCAGAATCACGCGCTCTTGGAAATTGATGACCACGGCAGCGCTGGAGTTGAGGCCCTTGATGGCGGGATCGCACTGGTAGCCCGGCGCGGCGAGCACGCAGAAGTCCGGCTCGCCGGTGCGCGCGATTTCGCGGGCGAGCGGACGGGCGAGCATTTGCTTAATAAAGAGCGCCTGGCTGGCGCGCTCGCAGGCGACGAGCAGGCGACGCGTGTGGTTGCGGTCGGCGCCGGCCATGCCGCGGGTGACGAACACATCACGCTCGTTGAGATAGTCGACGATACCGGCCTTGATGACCTCGTAGCTCTCGACGGACAGCGGGCGGTTGACGGCGCCCCAGGCAATCTTGTCGTGCACGTCGGGCGTGTCGGCGATAAAGCGGTCGTTTGGCGAACGTCCGGTACGCTCCCCCGTCTCGATCACGAGTGCGCCGTTGGAGGCCATACGGCCCTCTTCACGGCGAATCGCATGCTCGACGAGCTCGGCTGCCGGCAGGTCAACCAGCAGGCGGGGCTGGTTCTCGGCGGGATCTTCGACCAGCGTAATGCCAAAGTTGGATAGAACTTCTGCAGGGGTAACACCAGGCATGGGGCCTCCTTTAAAAGCGCGACACGTGGACGCGGCACGCACTTTACTCATGTAAAGCCCGTTGTACCCGATATGCAAAAACGTTTTTGCGGCAACGGCGAAGCGCCCGCTCAACGGTCAAAAATCGCACGCAAGCGGCCTAGTCATTGGGGACGTTCTTAAACGACTAGTCGTTGGGGACACCCTTGAACAGGCAACAGCCAAGGAGTGTCCCCGGATGCCGGCACTTAGGGACGTTTCCAAAGTGCCGGCTACAGCGGCAGGCCTTGGCCGAGCATAGCGATGACGCTCATGAGGACCAGCATGCCGGCGGCGTAGGGCAGCACCGCGCCCAAGAGTTCGGCATCCTTACCGCGCACGTGCACGGCGGCAAGACCAATAGCGAGGGTCTGCGGCGAGATCATCTTGCCGGCGGCGACACCCAGGGCGTTCAGCGCGACCATCCAGTAGTCACTCACGCCCAGCGCCGAAGCGGCCTGGCTCTGGATGGGACCAAACAGCATGCCCGAGGACGTGCCCGAACCGGTCACGAACGCACCGACGGCACCGATCCACGGGGCCAGAATCGGGTACAGACCACCGGCGACGGCGATGCAGAACGCGCTGATCGAAGAGATCATGCCCGCATAGCCCATCACCTTGGCGCAGCCCAGCACCGAAAGCATCGTAATTACCGTCGGCATCATCTGCTTGACGGTCGCGGCCAGCACCTCGCCCATCAGACGCGGCGAAGCGCCCTGAATCGCACCGCCGATAAACGCGGCCAGGAAGATCCAAACACCCGGTGTGTTGATCCACGAAAACGTAAGCGTACCGGGGTTCTCGCCGCAATACACCTGCACGTGACTCGCAAACGGCGCGAGCGCGGCGTGCACGACGGGAACCAGGTTGGAGGTACCCAGCAGCAGCACAAAAATCAGGATGAAGCACGACCAGGCAGAAAGCGCCGGCTTAACGGTGAGCTGTTCGCCGGCCTCGATATTCATATGGAAGCGCGCGTCCAGGTGACCGGACTTCTCGGCGCGCATGGCAAGCGCGGCAGTCAGCGCGAGTGACACGATGGAGCCCACGACCACGGCCAGCTCGGGACCCACAAACATGGCAACGACCAGGGCCGCACCTACAAAGGACACGCCGGAAAGCAGTGCCACGCCGGCTACGCCGTGCAGGCGCTCGGCAACGCTTGCAACATTGCCCTGGTCATCGGCAACACGACCCGCAACCAGCACGATAAGCAGCGGCATCGCCACAAAGAAGGGCGCGAGCTGCACCAGCTGAACGGTAGCCAAATGCAGGGAATCCAGACCCACCAGGTCGGCAACGGACACCGTGGGGATGCCAATGGAGCCGTAGGGCGTGGGCACGCCGTTGGCCAGCAGGCAAATCAGCACGGCAGGCACGGCCTCAAAACCAAGGCCCGCGAGCATGCCGGCGGGAATGGCAACGGCGGTACCAAAGCCGGCCATGCCCTCCATAAAACCGCCGAAGCACCAGGCCACGAGCAGCGCCAGCAGACGGCGGTCGCTGCTGATAGAGGTAATCATGCTCCCAATCACGTCCATGGCGCCCGTGCGCACACACAGGTTATACGTGAACACCGCGGCGATAATCACGAGCACGATGGGCCACAGGGCCATCAAAAAGCCCTCGAGCGAGGCCGTGGCTATCTGCGCCGCCGGCAAATGCCACCACGCAAAGGCGAGCATGCACGAAAGGGCGAACGAGCCAATAGCGGCCTTCCAAGCTGGCCATTTAAAGCACAGCAGCATCACGACGAGCCAGACGATCGGCACAAGAGCCAGCAAAAACGCAGTGACATCCATGGGCAAAAACTCCTTGGTACCGCGAGGGCGGCATCGGGGGGGGTCACAAAACTTCAACAGGATACCGCACGTTTACCGACAAATTACAGCCGCCCGCCGAAATTATTGAACAATCCGTTCAAAAACACGAACGAACACCGTCGCGTCTATACTAAAGCGCAGCAATAGAAAGGACTCCGCTTTGAGCATCACGCCCCTCGATAGCATTCGCCGCGCCATCGCCCGCCGTAACGGCGTCTCCAACCCCGCTGCATCGAGAGACGGCGCCGCGAAGGCCCAGGGCGGCCGCATCGAGAACGGCCTCTTCCCTGCCTCGCACACTGCCGAGGAACTCGCACGCATTCAAGAGCTGAGTCAGCGCAACGCCGGCGGGCCCGATAGCAGCCAAGCCACACGTCGCCGGCGCGAACGCGATCGCAAGCCCGGCCCCGTCCGCCGCATGGTCAACGCTTGGTGGAACCGTCTGCTCGGCGCCGTCTACGGCGGCGGCTTCTCCATGCAGGAAGCGGAATACGAGGAGCACGCCACCAGTCGCGACTATCTTTGGAACACCCTGGGCACCGCCGTATGGGGCATGGCGTTTCCGCTGCTCACCATTGTGTCGACGCAGCTCGTGGGCGCCGAGGAGGCCGGCAAGTTCTCCATCGCCTTTGTTACCGGCACGCTCATCATGATCGCGTGCAACTACGGCGTGCGCAACTTTCAGGTCTCGGACATCGACGAAAAAACCTCCTTCGCCTCCTACCAGCTCAACCGTTGGCTTTGCGGAGCGCTCGCACTAGGCTGCGGCCTCACGTACAGCAGCGCACGCGGCTACGATGCGCAGATGGCCACGATCGGCCTGGGCGTCTACCTCTATAAGGTGATCGACGGCATCGCCGACGTGTACGAGGGCCGCCTGCAGCAGGCCGACAAGCTCTATTTGGCCGGCATGAGCCAAACGCTGCGTTCCGCCGGCGTCATCGCGGTCTTTAGCGTGGCACTGTTCCTCACGCGCAGCATGCCCATCGCGGCCATGGCCATGGGCATCGCCGCGATTGCCTCGCTCGTGCTGGTCACCGCCCCGCTCGCCCTGCTCGAGACCGAAAAATCACGCCGCATGAGCCTGCGCGAGGCTGGCCACCTGTTTATCCAGTGCGCCCCGCTCTTTGGCGCACTGTTCCTGTTTAACCTTATCGAGAGCATGCCCAAGTTCGTGATGGAAGGCGCGCTGGCCTACAAGTATCAGCTGTACTTTAATGCCCTGTTCTTTCCGGCGCAGGGAATTTTGTTGAGCATTGGATTTATCTATAAACCGCAGCTCCTGCGTCTGTCGAGCATTTGGGCGAATCCGCGCAAGCGTCGCCGCTTTGACCTGATTATTGTTGCCGTTATGGCGCTGATCGTGGTCATCACCGGCGTGTGCGCCGCATTTATGGCAGGTCCCGGTATTCCCCTCATGAGCTTTATGTACGGTCTCAGCTTTGAACGCTACCGTACGCTGGCGCTGCTGATGGTCGTCGCCGGCGGCGTCACCGCGGCCATCGACTTTATCTACGCCATCATCACGGTGCTGCGCCACGCTGGAGATGTCACCAAGATCTACCTGATCTGCTTTGCCGTGAGCGTGGTGCTCCCGGTGATTCTGATCAATCTGCTCGGCCTGATGGGCGCCGTCGTGAGCTACCTAGCCATCATGGCCCTACTGCTGGTACTGTTGATTATCGAGTACGCCCACATCCGCCAACGCATAGAGAGGAACCGGAATCCGTACGGCGCCTAGTTGCGGCGATGGGAGAAGCTAATTTGCGGTGGAATCACCCCGGCTGGAGTCTCGTTGCGGACACGCAAAACTAAGTGAGTAGACTTTTACCGAATCCCGGACCACACCGACAAAGCACAAGTCCGTGACCAGCGGTTTTATTGAGGCAAATATGTTGGGTGCTCGGCATTTCCAAAAAAGTCTACTCACTTAGCCAGCGGGCAGCCAAATGATTATTTAATCCCCGTCCCTGAAAAATCAATTTGCGGGCAGAAGGGCAAAAGTAGTCAAAAAAGGCCCCGTCCAAAATTAGCTAGGTCGCGCGCGCAGACGTGGTGTAAGAGTGTCCTGAGGTCCGTCGCTGCAAGTCCCGATGTTACTCCTTCTTGAGACCGCGCTTCTCGACTATCTCGTCCACTATCTCCCTGGCGCGCCGCCCGAGCGCGCGGCGCCTC
>DBFWDM010000103.1:0-6108 GCA_048484635.1 Collinsella sp. | reverse complement strand
AGCTCTTTGTTGGCCAGCAGGTTCATCATGATGACGCTCACGAAAAACAGCGAAACCGTTGCCGCGGGAATGCTCCGCAACAGGACCTTGTAGTCCTCCATGACCTTCTTGATCATTATGTACTCCTTTGGTTTTAGGTTTAACGAGCAGGATATCGGACCCGAACTGCTCGGACGCCTCGGTCTTGAGACGACGGTGGGTATGATAGCCGCTCACGCGGCATCAGGCAAGCAATCGGCGCGGCAGCCCCGCAGGGCCACCGCGCCGATGCGTTAAAACGCTACGTTGCCAAACTCCGACAGGATAAGGTCGGGGTTGTGGTCGGTTGCCCAATCCACGTTCCACGGGCTCGTGAACAGCAGCAGCTTACCGCCGCGCATGTCCTCGACACGCAGGGTGTCGCGCGTGAGCGAAAGGCCCGGGATATCGATGGTGTCGGGGTCGTTTTGGATCCAGCGGATGTCCGTATAGGGCAGTGGCTGGCGACGAACCTCAACACGGTACTCGGCCTTGAGGCGGCGCTCGAGTACCTCAAACTGCAGCACGCCGACCACGCCCACAATGACGCTCTCCATGCCGGCACCCAGCTCGCGGAAGATCTGGATGGCACCCTCCTGGGCAAGCTCCTCCATGCCCTTGACGAACTGCTTGCGCTTGAGCGTGTCGACCTGCGTAATGCGAGCGAACATCTCGGGGGCAAACGTCGGGATCTGCGGATACTGCACGTGGCGCTTGCCAGAGCACACAGTGTCGCCGATGCTAAAGATACCCGGATCGAACAGGCCCACGATATCGCCCGCGTACGCCTCGTCAACAATCGCACGGTCATCGGCCATCATCGAGGTGCCAGTAGCAAGCTTAAGCTTGCGGTTGCCCTGCACGTGGAAGGCGTCCATGCCGCGCTCGAACTTGCCCGAGCAAATGCGCACAAAGGCGATGCGGTCGCGGTGGTTCTTGTCCATGTTGGCCTGGATCTTAAACACAAAGCCGCTAAAGCCGTCGCGGCAGGGATCGACCGGCTCGCTGGTGAGCGTATCGGTATAGGCGCGCGGCGTCGGGGCCAGACGCAGGAACTCCTTGAGGAAGGGCTCCACGCCAAAGTTGGTGAGCGCCGAGCCAAAGAACGCCGGGCTCAGCTTGCCGCAGGCCACAGCATCCAAGTCGAGCTCGTCGCCAGCGCCATCGAGCAGCTCGATGTCGTCCATCAGGTTCTTATGGTTCTCCTCGCCGATGAGCTCATCCATGGCGGGGTCGCCCAGCTCGGCCTCGACCTCGGCGACCTTCTTGGTGGCGTTGGCGTGGCCGTCGCCCTCAAAGGCAATGACGCGACGGGCCTGTCGATCGAACACGCCGCGGAAGTTGCGGCCGCTGCCGATCGGCCAGTTCATGGGATACGTATTGATACCCAGAACGTTCTCGATCTCTTCCATGAGCTCAAACGGATCGCGAGCCTCGTGGTCGAGCTTGTTCACAAAAGTGAAGATGGGAATGTGGCGCAGCGTACAGACCTTAAAGAGCTTTTTGGTCTGGGCCTCGACGCCCTTGGCGCCGTCGATGACCATGACCGCGGCGTCGGCGGCCATAAGGGTACGGTAGGTATCCTCCGAGAAGTCCTGGTGGCCGGGGGTATCGAGGATATTGACGCAGGCGCCGTTGTAGGTGAACTGCAGCACCGAGGAGGTAACGGAAATACCGCGCTCCTTCTCGATGTCCATCCAGTCCGAGACGGCATGCTTGGCCGAGCTCTTGCCCTTGACCGAGCCGGCAGTCTGGATGCTGCCGGTATAGAGCAGCAGCTTCTCGGTAAGCGTGGTCTTACCGGCGTCCGGGTGGCTGATGATCGCGAATGTGCGGCGCGACGAGATTTCATCCGACAGGCTTGCCATGCGGATCCTTTCTTGCATTGAGTGCATTACGTCGTTGTAACCGCACTATTGTAGCCGCGAAATCCCGCTCTAGGGCGCCTATCAGGACAAATTCATCAGTTGAGGTCTAGGCAGATGGTTGCCGGCGGCGTTCTACGGCAGATTGTCTCAATCTGTAACGGTAAGACGGATTTCGAGCCTCCACCTGTTACAGATTGAGACAAACGGACAGGCCCGCCGGCACAATCTCAATCTGTAACATCTGGTCGCCCAAATTGGGTCTAGCTGTTACAAATCGAGATAAACGGGGAGGCAGGCGGGCAATGTCTCGTTCTGTAACATCTAGCCGCGCAAATCGACTCTTACTGTTACAGATTGAGACAAATAGGCAGGCGGGCAAATAACATCTCAATCTGTAACAGCAGGCGACCCAAAACGGACCCAGGTGTTACAGATTGAGATTGTTTCGGAGCAAGCGCAGCGCCGGCGGGCTATTCCACATTTGTCTCTTGCGTAACTGTGCATAGTGTATATATACTGTGCTTACCGGTTATATACACGTGTAGCCCAACAGCTAAGGAGCCGCTGTGGACATCATCCTATCCAATTCGAGCGACAAGCCCATCTACGAGCAAATAGCCTCGCAGGTCAAAGCTCAAATCCTTTCGGGCACGCTCGCTGCGGGAGCCAAACTCCCCAGCATCCGTGCACTCGCGAGCGATCTTGGCGTGAGCGTCATCACCACCAAGCGCGCCTACGCCGACCTGGAGCAGCTCGGGTTTATCTGCACCGTGCAGGGCAAGGGCTGCTTTGTCGCCGAGGGCAACCAAGAACTCTTGCGCGAAAACCAGCTCTGCCATATCGAAGAGCTACTTGCGAAAGCGGCGAGCCAAGCCGAAACCCTGGGCGTCACGCGCGACAAGCTGCACGAGATGCTCGACCTGGTAGCCCCCGAAACCATGCAGTAGCCATCTGCAAGAAAGGCTATATCATGCAAAACTTGCTTGAACTCAAAGGCATCTCACGCGCTGTAAGTGACCGCTTTTCGCTGCGCGACGTCACGCTTGCCGTGGAGCCTGGCCAGATCGTCGGCTTTGTTGGTGCCAACGGTGCTGGCAAAACAACGACGATTCGAGCCGCGCTCGGGCTTATAAAGCTCGATGCCGGCGAGGTGCACCTGTTTGGACAGCGCTGTGGCGCCGACGCACCCGATGAGACACAGCGTTGTCTACGTGCCCGTGTCGGCCTCGTGCTGGACACGTGTCCCTTCCCTTCCACGCTCAAGGTGACCGCAGTTGAGGCACTCGTAAGCCCGGCGTACCCCACCTGGAGCCACGGCACCTTCGCCAGCCTCATCGACCGATTTGGCCTCGATCCCAAGACAAAGGTCAAGGACCTCTCCCGCGGCATGGGCATGAAACTGCAGCTTGCCTGTGCACTCAGCCACAATGCCAAGCTGCTCGTTTTAGACGAAGCCACCGCGGGCCTCGATCCCATGGCACGCGAGGAACTGCTTGATGAGCTGCTTGCCTTTGTCGCCGACGGCCAGCGCAGCGTGCTGCTCTCGAGCCACATTACGTCCGACCTCGATCGCACCGCCGATCGCGTCATCTGCATCGATAATGGCTCGATTATGTTTGACCTGCCGCGCGAGGACATTACCGACCGTGCCGGCATCGCCCACTGCACCCAATCGCAGGCTGCCGAGCTTATGGCTTGCGTCGAAGGCGCCCGTACCGCCCACCACGCCTATAGCGTGGACGTGCTCGTGCCCAACCGTCGCGAAACGCTCGAGGCCTTCCCCGAGATTCCCTGCGATCGGGCAACCATTGATGACTATCTTCGCCTCATGCTGAAAGGGGCTTCGAAATGAAACGCGCCTTTATGTCCGAGCTCGCCATCGTTCGCACGCTCATCCCGAGCATCGCGGGTGTCGGCCTGTTCATATTCGTCGTGTTGACCCTCGCCAACGCGACAGACGGCGATTCCGGCATGAGCGCCGGCGCCTGTGCGGTCAGCGCCATGTCGCCCATCATAATCATGAACTCGCTAGCTGGCTGCGATAACCAAAACGGCTGGGAACGTTATCGAGCAACGTTACCCTTCTCGCGCAAAGACATTATTTGCGCACGCTACCTGTGCATCGTTGTCTTCTCGATCGTCATGGCATGCGCGGCTACACTTCTGAACATCCTCGCCCTTCCGCTCTTCGACCCCATGGGCATTCCTTCGACGGGACAGACGGTCTTTGAAATCGCAATCGCCTCGGCGGCATCGATGCTCATCTCCCTCATGATGGTGTTTTTGGCGCAGCCGCTGTTCTTTCGATTTGGACACATGGAGGCGCTGCGCCTTTCCTTCGGCCTGTTTGCCCTGTTTGGCTGCGGCACCATGGCAATGCTGAGTTCCTCCAACCCCATTAGCAACTGGCTCATGTCGATTGCCGGAGCGAATCCCGATCCCGCCGTTCTTGGCTGTCTGTGTGCAGGAATTGCCGTACTGGCCCTCGCGCTATTTACAATCAGCTGCACCATCAGCATCAAGGTCTATCGAGCACGCGATCTGTAGCCTGGTCGGATTGGCTCGCCTGCGACAACGAGTACGCAGCAGGCGACCGCGCTGCCGTTGAAGCCGGCGCGCTCGAATACTCAACACCATCGCCATTGTGCTGAGGAAGCTCTAAACAATAGCCGCGCGAGGTCGTAAACAAACGGCCTCACGCGGCTTTCCTAAAACGAATTCTGAACAAACGCAAAGCGCAATACGCTACTTGCGCAGCGGCTTGGGAAGCGGAATGCCGGCGGCGATAACGGCGGCGATGATCATGCAGACGATACCCTTGAGCGGGAAGCACATAAGCAGCAGGCCCACGACCATGACGGGCTGGCGCATGACGGCGCCCATCGTCGAGGCCGTGTAGACGGCGACGCAAAAGACCGGATCGGCGCCGGTGAGGATGGCAAGGCCATAGCCCAGGCTGACACCCGAGAAGATAACCGGGAAGAAGTGGCCGCCGCGCCAGCCCAAGTTGATAAGAGCGGGGGTCAGCATGGCCTTGACAAGACCGGTCGCGATAAGTACGCCGGCGGGAATGGTGAGGTAGGTCTCCATAAGTACATCGGCCTGGGTCTCACCGGCAAACATGGTGTAGGGCAGGACCGTGCCGCAGATGGCGAGCGCCAGACCGGCCAGCATGGCCTTGACGACAGGGCGTTCCCCTATTGCATGGGACAGTGCCTCGCTTGCGTGCTCGGAGACAAAGTACAGCCAGCCGCAAATTGTTCCGATCAGCGACAGAGGAATGAGCCAGGTAAGCTCCAGGTTGCCCACCTCGGCGGCCTCGAACCTGGGCATACCCATGCCGCCGCCCACAAGCTGGCCAAGCAGCAGGTAGGTGCCCAGACCGCCGGCAATCGCAATGCCGTAGACCACCGTCTTTTGCGCCTTGGGCAGCTTGATGGTGATCTCGCCGGACGCGGACTCATCGTCGGCGCCTTCACCCTGACCGTCAGCACTTCCGGCGAGCGGCGCCACAAAACCGAAGACGGGCGCGGTAAAGAGCGCCGTCAGGGCAGCCTGGGTGCCCAGCAGCGTAAGCTCCCTAAACTCGGCGCCAAAGCGGCGCATGCGGTCGCCGACCCAGCTGCACAGACCAGCGATAACGCCGGTCAGGCCGGCCTCCGGTCCAATGCTGCCACCAAACAGCAGCGGCAGCAATGCCGCAAGCGAAAGCTTGCCCAGGTTGTCGTACGGGTAGCGCCCGTCTTGCTTAACCTTAGCCATCACCTGGTTGAGGTCATCGGTCTTGGTGCCTGTCATCTTTTCGTACAGACCGATCAGCAAACCGCCCAGCAGGCAAACAAAAAACGGGTACGGCAAAAAGCCAAACGGGCCGCTGGCGAGTTCGGGCGAAGAGACACCCAGCATATGCGGGACCTCGGTCCACAAATAATCAATGCCGTGCTCCATCGCAAAGAAGAATAGCCAGACTGCGGCACCCGCGAGCGCACCGGTCACGGCAACGCTGACCAAAAACAGCGCGCGGTTCGTGGGTTTGGCAAGGTTATCCATCGGGTCCTCCCGCGGTCAAAGTCGACATAGGTACGTTTTATTGTAGAGCGAGCGTTGCCCGAACGAGCCAACCACCTGCGCCGCAAACGGCACCATTGGGAGCCATAGTGGGGCAGGCTCAAGACTTATCCGTTGATAATCGAGGCAATCTCGCGCAAATCGTCGGCAAAGT
>DBFWDM010000102.1:0-1236 GCA_048484635.1 Collinsella sp. | reverse complement strand
CGGGCCCTTGAGCGAGCCGATAGCCGCGGCGTAGGCGGAATACGGGTCGGTGGCCGAAGACGACAGCACGCGGCAAGCGAAGGTGGAGTTGTTGCCGCCGCCGTGCTCGGCATGCAGCATGAGCATAACGTCGAGCAGCATCGCCTCATCGCGGGTGAACGCCATGCCGCCGCGCAGGACCTGTAGGATGGCCTCGGCGGTGGAGAGACCGGGCGTAGGGTGCGGCACGTGAACCTCGGAGCCGCGAAGCTTGGCGACCGAGGCCATGTGTGCGAAGGCGGCGATGCGCGGGAGACGTGCGAGCATGGAAATGGCGACGTCGATTTCGTGCTCGGGTGTAATGGCGTCGGGCTCGGCGTCGAAGGCGTAGAGCAGCAGCACGGCGCGCTGAAGCACATTCATGATGCTCGACGACACCGTGGTCATGGGGAACTCTTTGACGTACTCGTCGCTCAGATGCCTAAAAGCGCCCAGACGTCCGCAAAAACCGTCGAGCTCCTCTTTGTTGGGCAGCGAGCCCGTGATGAGCAGGTAGGCAACCTCTTCGTAGCCATAGCGATTCTCGGCCTGGGCGTTGTTGACCAGGTCCTCGATGCTGTAGCCGCGCAGCGTAAGCTTGCCCTGGTCGGGCACGACTTTGCCGTCGACCTTGTTGTAGCCGTGCACGTCCGAGATGCGGGTAAGGCCCGCGACCACGCCCGAGCCGTCGGCATTGCGCAGGCCGCGCTTGACGTTATGCTCTACGAACAGGCCCTCGTCGTACGGGGCGGTCGGCAGGCCGTGGTAGAGGTTTTCGCTTTCGGGCGAAATCTGACGGCTCGCCTCGTAATCCAGAACCAGGCGGCTCAGGTGATCGTCGAAGCGGTAGTAGATTTTCTTGGCGTCGTAGGCCATGCGCGCTCCTCTCCGGTCCGCTTTGGGGCCGCGCGCTTGGACGGTATGACGTCAAGCTGCCCCGAGCGGCTTGTTCGCTACAGGCGGTACATAAAGTTAAAGACGTCCTCGCGCTGGATGGACACGTTGACGCCCGAAAGCTCGCCGGCCTCGGCCAGCGCCTTCTGTAGCTCGGCGAAGTCGAGCTTGGACTCGGCGGTGTCGGCCAGCATGGTCATGGTGAAGATGTCCTCGATAATGGACTGCGTGATGTCGCGGATGTCGACGTTGGCCTCGCCTAGGACACGGGTGACGCCGGCGACGATGCCGGGGCGGTTCTTGCCAAGGACGGTGATGACGATA
>DBFWDM010000101.1:0-8198 GCA_048484635.1 Collinsella sp. | reverse complement strand
CTGAAGCGTCAGCAGCACGTCGCGCATGAGCGTCCGCGCGCTCGCCAGCGCTTCCATGATACCCGAACGCTCGCGCGCGTTGAGTTCGCGCTTGTTGCGGTCCTCAAGCTGCTTCAATGCTCCACGCGACAGGTAGTCGGCATTTTGCTCGAGCACCTTTTCCTGCGTGGACTTGACCTCGGCGAGCGGCGCCTTGACGGCGACGATGAGCGACTTGGCGCGACTGAGCACATCGGCCTCGTCGGCGGCGATGAGCGAGTCGATGGCGCGGACCATCTGGCGACGGGCGTCCTGGCGCTCGGCGCTCTTGAGGAACTCGATACCACGCGTGGGGCTTCCCGCCACGGCGACCGCCATGCGACAGCGCGCGATATCTTGGCCCGTCGCGCGACTCACGGCCTGCGCGGCCACGGTGGGCGACACCAGCCGAAACGGCACGCACTGACAGCGGCTCACGATGGTGGGCAACATCACGTCTGCCGAGGTGCCCAGCAAGATGAACATAACGCCCTCGGGCGGCTCCTCGAGTGTCTTGAGCAGCGCGTTGGCGGTGTTAGCGCGCAGTTGCTCGGCACGATCGATGATGTAGACCTTGGCCTTGGCACGGATGGGCGCCAGCGGCACGTCATCGAGCAGCTCGCGGGTCTGGGCAATGAGGTAGCCTGTGGCGCTCTCGGGCGTGTAATAGTGCACGTCAGGATGCGTATGCCGAGCAACGCGCACGCAGCTGTCGCATGCTCCGCAGCCGTCCTGCTCGCACAGGAAGGCCTGGGCGAGCGCCCATGCGGCATCGAGCTTGCCGGCACCGGGAGCGCCCAAAAACAGGTAGGCGTGCGATGCGCGGCCGCTGGCGACGGCGTTGGTCAAAAAATCGCGAACGCGCTCTTGGGTGTCGAGCTTGGCCAGCAGGCTTGCCTGAGCGGGGGCCATGTTACTCGGCCTCCTTGGCAAGCGCGGCGGCGACAGCATCTTGCGGAATGTCGAGACCGTACGCGCGAATCTGCTCGACCGTCTTCTCGAAGACTTCCTCGACGGTCGCAGTGGCGTCGATGAGCTTTACGCGGTTTGGCTCCTCGGCAGCAATGGCGCAAAATCCCTGGTAGACACGCTCTTGGAAGGCCATGCCCTTGGCCTCCATGCGGTCGGCCGCGCCACGGGCGGCCATGCGCAGCGCCGCCTGCTCGGGCGTGATGTGGTAGACGAGTGTGAGTGCCGGGTGCGTTCCCGCGACGGCCAGGTTGTTGGCGTCGCGCACCATCTGGCGGTCGAGGCCATCGGCAAATGCCTGGTAGCAGGTCGTGGAATCGTAGAAGCGGTCACACAGGACCACCTTGCCGGCCGCAAGGGCGGGCGCGATGACCTCGTGCACCAACTGGGCGCGCGCCGCCTCGTAGAGCAGCAGCTCGCAGGTATCGCCCATCGCCGTGTTGGCGGGGTCGAGCAGCAGGGCGCGAATCTTTTCGCTGATGGCAGTGCCACCCGGCTCGCGCAGAGTTACGACCTGATAGCCAGCGAGGTCGAGCGCACGGGCAAGCAGGCGCGCCTGCGTGGACTTGCCGGCACCGTCGACGCCCTCGAGCGTGATAAAGCTATGTTGAGCGGGCTCAAAAGCCATGGGCGCAGCCCCTTCCTACAAGGCGCGTAAATGCGGATATATCAACCAAGCCATGATACCCCAGGGGCAGGCGCACCCCCAATGGCTAAAGGTGTCTTTCCAAAGTTGCGGTGAAATAGGGACTGATTGAAGCTCTGAGACCGCCAAACAGTCCCTATTTCACCGCAACTTATGATGGAGAATTTTGGACGCTGGGTATAATCGTCGTATTGCATTGAAATGTGGCGAAAGGAGTGGCAATGTCTCGGTATTGCGCCTCGTGCGGCAAGCTTCTTGCAGATGATGCCAAGTTCTGCACCTCGTGCGGTGCACCCGTTGAGCAGACAACCGCAAGCAATGGCCAACCCGCGTTTGAGCAGACCGGCTCCCTCGATACGCCTCAAGCTAAGCCGGACGACCCCCTCGCCTATCGCCCCGACCCCGCTGCCGGCCCCACAGCGGTCGAGACGACGCAGCGCATACCCGTCGCGGGCACCCCGGCCCAACAGCAACCGGCGTCTGCGTACGCGTCTGATTCACCGCAGGCCCCCGCCGCAAAAAAGAGCGCCACCAGGGCGCTTATCGCCGTTATCGTTGTGCTGGTGGCAATCATCATCGCCCTGGTCATTTTCTTTGTGATCAAGCCGTTCGACAACTCCGCCACGCAGACGACCGCCGAGGTTACCAAGCTGCACCATGATGTCGACGCCGACGACCTTAAGCCTCTCGACGACCCCAATAGCCTTTTCGACGATGACGACGAGGACGACGAGGATGGCAGCCAGGCAACCCTCTCCGAGCAAAACCTCTACCGTCGCCTGAGCGAATACTACGACCTGCTCGAAGATCTCGATAACCAGGTCCGTGCCTGCGCAGAGGCGTTCAATGGCGGTTATCTGGAAGAGGACCGTACCACCCGTCAAAATCTCGCCGACGTCGCCGAGCGCACGGAGGACACCATCGAGCAGTATTACGATATTGTCGAGGACCTGGACGTCCCCATGAGTTCCAAGAACTACAGCTCTTGGAAAGACATCGTTGCCCTGTATGACGACCTGGACAACCGCATCGATGCGATCTGCGATGCCTGGGAGATCAGCCTAAAGTACGCAAAGCCCGCGGACCATAAGGACGAAATCGTGGCGCCGCTGGCAGGCGACAACGAGCCGGGAACCAACAGCAACAAGTACCGTCAGGACTTTGAGGACCGCTATCCCGGCGCCAAGCCCGTCGAGGTGAAGTAATCCCAGCAACTGATTAGAACTTGCGGTGAAATAGGGATTAATTAGGCCTTTTGCCAGCAAAAACAGTCCCTATTTCACCGCAACTTAGAAGTGGGGCCGGGCGCGCATTTGCATTTGCGCGCCCGGCCCCACCGTGTCTATATGTGCTCGGATATGTGCTCGGTTACTTGTCGGCGGCCTTCTTGGTGGTCGTCTTTTTCGCGGCAGTCTTCTTGGCGGTCGTCTTCTTGGCAGCAGTCTTCTTTGTCGCCGTGGTCTTCTTCGCCGTGCTCGCCTTGGTCGCAGTCTTGCGGCCACGGGCGGGCTTCTTTTCCTTGGTCGGGCAGTCCATGTTGACGCAGATACGCCACGGACCGCGCGCCGTGTTGACCACCACGATGGGGGCGCCGCACTCGGGACAGGTCTCACCCGTCGCCTCGAGTTTGCCACGCGCCGGCAGCGGATAGCTCACGCCGCAATCGTCATAGTTGGTGCAGCGGATAAAGCGCTTGCCGCTCTTCTCGCTCTTGTGCGCAATCAGATCGCCATGGCGTCCGGCCTCGGCACACACCTTGCACTCGCCCACCTTAAGGTCGGGCTCGTAGTTGGTGGGGCATGTGGGGTTCACGCAGATTTCGAAAGCCTTCTGGCGGAACGGCTGGCACTTAATGCGCGGTGCGCCGCATTCGGGGCACACGGCAGCCTCGCCCTCGAGCGGGCTCACCTTGACGCCGCTCGGCACCGGATAGGTCACATCGCAGTCGGGCCAGCCCATGCAGCCAATGAAGCTGCCACGGGTCTTGGCGCTCGTCTTCATAACCAAGTCCTTGCCGCACTTGGGGCAGGCGCCCACGCGCGCATCGGCCGTGACGGCGTCGCTGATGGCGTCGCCCAGCTCCTGCGTGTGCTTGAGCAGCTCGTCGAGCACGCCGGCCAACAGCGCGCGCGAGTGCGTCACGACATGCTCTTCGGTATCCTCGCCGCGCTCCACGCGGGTCATGTCGCCGTCGAGCTCACTGGTCATATCGGGGCTCGTGATGCGCGGGGCAAACTGCGACAGTGCATCGATGATGGCGATACCCAGCTGGCTCGGCTCCACGGGATCGTTTTTGAGGTAGCGCACGGCGTACAGGCGCTCGATGATGCTCGCGCGCGTGGACTTGGTACCCAGGCCGCGCTTCTCCATCTCCTGCACGAGCTTGCCCTGGCTGTAGCGCGCAGGCGGCTCGGTCTGCTTGGCCTCAAGCTTAATGTCGAACACATCGACCGTGTCGCCCTGCTCCAGCGGCGGCATCTGCTCGTCGCGTTTGAGTCCGTACGGGTACGCCTCGCGGAAACCCGGGGTCACGAGCACATCGCCCGAAGCCACAAACGGCTCGCCGTTCACGTCGAGCTCGAGCTTGGTGTTCTCGATGGTCGCGGGACCCATAAGCGTCGCCAGGAAGCGGCGGGCGATGAGGTCATAGAGCTTGCGCTGGCCGCCATCGAGCGTGGACGGATCGCCCTCGCCCGTGGGATAGATGGGCGGGTGGTCGGTGGTCTCGACTTTGCCCCGCGTGGGCTTCATGGGGCCGGCGAGCACCTTTTTGCATACAGGTGCCAGCGCCGGATTGATCTTTGCCAGGTCGCTCACCACGGCGCCCAGGTCGAGCGTCGCGGGGTACACGGTGTTGTCGACACGCGGGTAGCTGATGAGGCCCGCCATGTAGAGGGACTCGGCGATGCGCATGGTACGCGCAGGCGAGATGCCCTCGGCTGCGGCGGCAGCCTGCAGCGAAGTGGTCGCAAACGGCGTGGGCGGCTGCTGCTTGCGCGAACGCTTGGTCACCGCGGCGACGGTTGCCGTCGCAACGCCGTCAACATGGCCGTACGCCGTCTCGGCAGCGTCTTTGTCGGTAAAGCGTGCCGTCTTGTGAGCGATCTTAAAGCGGTCATCCTCGGCAGCACCCTGTGCGGCGCCCATGCCGCGAATCTGCCAATAGTCCTCGGGCACAAACGCCATGCGCTCGCGCTCGCGCTCGACCACCAGGGCGAGCGTCGGCGTCTGCACGCGGCCGGCGGAACGCACGTTGCCAAAGCCGCCAAACTTGGCGAGCGTCAGGTAGCGCGTGAGCACCGCGCCCCAAATGAGGTCGATGTGCTGACGGCTCTCGCCGGCGTCGGCCAAGTTCTGGTCGAGCGAGACGAGGTTATCGAAGGCCTGCGTAATCTCGGCCTTGGTAAACGAAGAATACTGGGCGCGAGCGACCGGCAAGTCGGGCGCCACCTCGCGCACCTTGTTGAGGGCGTCCGAACCGATCAGCTCGCCCTCGCGATCGAAGTCCGTGGCGATGATGACGCTGTCGGACTTTTTGGCAAGGTTCTTAAGCGAGCGGATGAGTTCCTTCTCGGCCGGCAGCTTAATGACGGGTGCCCAGGTGAGATACGGCAGACTCTCGAGCTTCCAGCCCTTGATGGAGATGCCGTCGGCAAGAAACGGCTTGCGCTTGGTGTCGTAGGGCGGGCGTGCCAGGCCATCGGGCATGTCGGCCGGTAGCATCTCGCCGTCCTCGGTAACCGAATACCAGCCCAGCTTTTTATCGAACAGCACGCTGTCGCAAAAATCGGGCGCAAGGATGTGACCGGCAAGGCCGATCGTCACGCACTCCTCGCCCTTCCACTCAAAACGGTAGATGGCGGTGTTGTACACCTTGTCCTTTTTGGGCTTACCCGTGGACAGACGCTCGGCGATCTGACGCGCGGCGTCGTTTTTCTCGGCGATGATGAGCTTCAAAAGAGGCTCCTATCTCGTATCTCTGCGGCTACGCCCGCCCGTATGGCGGCCGATTTACGCCCTTGCTTGCTCGATCTGCCCGATGAGCCAATCGCACCAGGCATCCATGCCCTCGCCCTTGCGCGCGCTCACGGCAAACCGCGGCGCCTGCGGATTGAGGTCATCGAGTGTCTTAGTATACCTATCCATGTCAAAATCGAAAGCCGGGGCCACGTCGACCTTATTGAGCAGCTGCGCGCCAGCGTGCTGGAAGATGCCCGGGTACTTGATGGGCTTGTCGTCGCCCTCGGGCACCGAGAGAATCATGATGGACAGGTTCTCACCCAGGTCAAAGTCGACCGGGCAGACCAAGTTGCCCACGTTTTCGATAAAGATGACGTCGATGTTCTCCAGACCGACGGCCTGGTCGAACGCGTCAACGGCCTCCATGATCATGTTGCCCTCGAGGTGGCACAGGCCACCCGTGTTGATCTGGATGGCGGGCATGCCGGCTTCCTTCATGGTGATGGCGTCGACATCCGAGGCAATATCGCCCTCGATGACGGCACAGCGCAGGCCAGCCTTGTCGCGCAGGCGCTCGTTGGTGCCCAGGATCGTGGTGGTCTTGCCCGAACCGGGGCTCGACAGCACATTGATCACATAGGTGTTTGTCTCTTTAAATCGCTGTCGCAGCTGATCTGCCAGGCGCTCGTTGCGCGACAGAATCGGCGACGCGATATCAATCGTTTTCTCAGCCATACTCGGCACTCCTTACTTTGGCCCCTTTATACCCCATCACCAGATGGCTAGCGGGCTAATCGTCGGGGGTTTCGATTTCGATACTTGCGATGTCGAGCTCGCGGCCGTGCAGCAGACGCACGTTGGCGCCGCCACATTGGGGACAGCGGCAATGGAAGCGATCGTGCTCAAAGACCTCCCCGCAGTCCAGACACTCGCTTTGTGGATGGACTTCCTCCACGGCAAGCTCGCAGCCTCGCGTGAGCGGGTCCTCATCGCGAAATGTCTCCCACGCAAAGTCGAGCGCCTCGCGCACAACTTCGGTCATATCCCCGATACGCAGCGTTACTAAAACGGCGCGCGAGGCCCCCGCCCCACGCGCCGCGCGAATCACTGTATCGAGTATGCCATCGACAATGCCAACCTCGTGCATACCGATTTACTCCTCGTCGTCCTCATCGTCCGAGAACAGGTCCAGACGGCTCACAAACAAGCCCTCCTTGCCCTCGCGCGCGGTAATGACCACGCGGGCAATGGCGAGCGAAATCTCGTAGAGCGAGAGCAGGGCACCATACATGAGGCCCAGCGTAACGGGCGAGCCGTCGGGCGTAATCACAGCCGAGCCCACAAGCAGGCCCACGTACACGTAGCGCCAGGCGCCGCGGAAGGCCGCGTAGGACACGATGTGGAAGACGGACAGGTAGAAGATGATGAGCGGCAGCTCAAACGCCACGCCAAAGCCGATCATAAAGAGCAGCTCCATGTTGACGTAGTTCTCCAGGTCGGGCAGCGCCGTGGCGACGGCCGAGGTCTCGCCGATAAGCCACTCAAAGCCCGCCGGGATGATGATGAAATAGCAGAAGATGGCGCCCAGGAAGAACAGCACCGTCGAGGCGAGCACCGTGGGCACGACCCATTTGCGCTCGTTGGGACGCAGTGCCGGCAGGAAAAATGCCAGAATCTGCCAGATGATCATGGGCGTGCACATGACCACGGCCATCTTGATGGCCAGCGAGAAGCGCAGGCCAAAGCCGCCGAGCGTGGTGGTGATGTAGAACTTACCGTCCGGCACAAAGGAGCGGATGGGGTCTTCCAGGATGTCGAGCACCACGGGCGTGGCGAAATACAGCACGATGGCGGCGGCAAACACCGACACGACCACGATGGTCAGGCGGCGACGGAGCTCGCCCAGGTGATCGAAGAGCGGCATGCGCGCAGGTCCGATAGGCATTACTCATCGCCTCCCTTCGGGGCATCGGCGGTGGCAGCCTCGGCAACGGCCTCGTCCTCGGCCTCGAGCTCGCGAGCGAGCTGGTCGACGACGGCCTTGCGCTTGCGGGGACGACGGGCGTAGAGGTCAGCCGTCGTGGGCTCTGCCGGCTCGGGCTCCGGCTCTGCAGCAGGCTCGGGCTCGACGACAAGCTCGGCGGCAGCGGCAGACTCGGCACCCTCGGCCTCAGTCTCCTCGGCAGTGCCCTCGCCCTCAGCAGCACCCTCGCTTGCGGCCTTCTCGGCAGCAAGACGGGCACGGCGCTCGGCAAAGGTCTCCTTCTTGGCGGGCGCTGCCGTCTCGGCGGCATCCTCGTCCGCATCGGAATCGTCATCGGTCGCAGCAGCCTTCTTGGGCTTGACCGGGGCCGACGCGGCCTCGCTCACCGGATCGATAATCTCGGACTGAACAACGGCCGTCATCTTTTCCTGCGTCTCGCGGAACTGACGGATGGCACGGCCGATCGTGCGGCCCATCTGTGGGAGCTTATCCGGGCCAAACAGCAAAAAGCCGAAGACCACGATGATCGCGAGCTCACCCTCTCCAATACCAAACACACATACCTCCAAGGCTCGATGTGAGTCGAGCCCGCACCGCGCCATTCGGCCGGAACTCGTCTAT
>DBFWDM010000100.1:0-7998 GCA_048484635.1 Collinsella sp. | reverse complement strand
GAGAGATAGAAGCCCTGGATAAAAGGGATCACGAACCCGATCATAAACGCCAGGCACGTGGGCAGCATAAAGAGCGGCCACCAGCGCTTGAGTGCTTTGCCCATAGAAGGGTCCTTTCAATATGCAGGGGGCGGGCAAACCTACGTCTGCCCGCCCCCTGTCGCTAATCAGATAGCTTGGGCAGCAACTGCTTACTCGGAAGCAGCCTTCTCGGTCTTCCAGCCATCGACGAAGGCGTTCTTGACGCCGTCCCACTTGGTGTTGTCGGCAGCGTAGGCGATCAGAGCCTGCTTGAGGTTCTTCTTCCACTCCTCAGAGGGGATGTAGACGAAGTCCCAAGCGACGGTCTTCTTGCCGTCCTTGGCCATGGCAACGGCCTGCTGCGAGAAGACGTTGGTGGTCTCCTTGGCGCTCTTGAACGGAGCGGTCAGACCCATCTTGTCGGCGATGATGCTGGTCGGGGTGTCAGCGGTGACGCACCAGTACATGAAGTCCTCGGTGGCCTTCTGAGCATCCTCGGAAGCCTGGGAGCTCACGCACCAGTAGTTCTCGCCGCCGGAGCACAGGCCCTGGTTCTCCTCGCCGTCGACGCCGATGTAGATCGGCAGCATGCCGAGCTGGTCGTCGGTCATACCGGCCTTGGTGAGGTCAGCGTATGCCCAAGAGCCGTTCTGATAGAAGACGGCCTTGCCGGTTGCGAACTCGTTGGTGGCGTCGTCGCCGGTCTTGGAGGCAAGCTGCGAAGGATCGCAGGTGGAGTCGGTGATGTACAGGTCGAAAATCTGCTTGAAGTTGTCGAGATACTCGCCCTTGATCTCGTCGTCCTCCTGGTTGTGCTCCTTCTCGAACTCGTAGTAGAGCGGGAGGTTGGCGAGGTGGGTGGTGTAGCGCCAGCTGGAGGAGTCATCCATGCCGGCAGAAGTGAAGGCACCCTCAACGCCAAGCTCGTCCTTGCGGGCCTGGATGTCGTCAGCGCAAGCCTTCAGCTTGTCGAAGGAGTTGATGTCCTCGGCCTTGTAGCCAGCCTTCTCGAGCAGCTGCTTGTTGTAGATGATGCCGTAGCTCTCCTGGACCCAGTCGATACCCAGATCCTTGCCATCGGACTGCAGAGCCAGGGAGTCGTCAATGAGCTCACCGCGGAGCTTGGTATCGGACAGGTCGGCGCAGTAATCCTTCCAGTTCTTAAGACCGGTGGGGCCGTTGACCTGGAACAGGGTCGGAGCGGAGCTCTTGGACATCTCGGACTTGAGCTTCTCCTCGTAGGTGTTGGAGGCGGCGGTCACGATCTTGACCTCGACGCCCTTCTCCTCCTTGTACGCCTTGGCGATCTCCTTCCACTCCTTGTCGACCTCGGGCTTAAATTGGAGGAAGTAAACCTCGGCAGCGTCACCAGAAGCAGAGGAGCCGGAGCCGGCGGAGCCACCGCAGCCCACGAGACCCAGACCAAGAACCGCAGCCGCGGAACCAGCAAAGCCCAGGAACTGCCTTCTGCTCATTTCGTTCTTCATTACAATCCACCCTTTCACACCGTGGCGGCACCCTTTGCCGCCGCCTTCGGAGATTGGCTCGGGGACTTTGCCCCTTTTGCTGATTTGTACGATACGCTATTTGGCTACTTGTTTGAACAAGTATTACTAGAGCGGTAGAAAAACTTCGGTGAACGGTAATTTCAACTTGATACTTGACAAGTTTTGTATAAACAATTATTTGTTATCAAATGCAGAGAAAACGCCCGGTCAAGCCGATGCATCGTCGGTTTGACCGGGCGCTTTCGCTTTGAGGGCATGAGTCTCGTCAGGCTGCGAGCTGGCCGGCTATCGCTTGGAGTTGACGCGGTAGTGGAAGATCTCGGGGTGTGTGCGAGTGTGCGTCACCTCAAACAAGATGCCATCCGAGGTGTACGACTGGCTCTCCATGACGGCAACGCAGTTGTATTTGCCGAGGTCAAGATAGCTGCAGTCCTCATCGTTGGCGAGCTCGACACTCACCGTACGACGGCTCGCCATCACTTTGACACCGCGCTTGTGCTCCAGATAGCCGTAAATAGAATCTGCCGCGATCTCGGGGGTCAGGCCCTTGGCGATCGACTCCAAAAAGTAGCCATGGTCTACTTGGCGCGCATTGCCGTTAAGGCTTCGGACGCGCACCACGCGAATCAACTGCTCACCTGTCTTAAATCCCAAGCGTCGAGAAAGTTGCTCGGTGCACACCAGATGTTCAAAAGACTTGACCTCGGTCGAAGCAACGGCATTGTTGCGTTTTGCGAACTCGCCAAACGACTCAACCTCTTCGAGTGCGCCCAACATGTCGGTTTCGCCCTTAAGCCAAATAACGCGCACGCCCTTGCCGTGTATGGGCTGCACAAACATCCCGTCGGCCAGCATGCTCAAAGCGCGGCGGACGGTATTGCGCGTGCAGCCAAATTCCGCGGTCAGCTCGGCTTCGGTTGGCAGCATCTCCTGAAACGCATAGGTCCCGTTAATGATGCGCGAGCGTATTTCTCGGTAGATTCCTTCGTATATCGCTTTTGGCATGACTTCACCTCTAATGAATATGTATGGCTAGGCAGCATAGCATTTCTTAAAGTTGTTTAAACCGATTATCGGCAAAGCGACAGGATTTAACCGTTGACGGTTTCTGTCGCGCCCAAACCGGTTTCGCTCAAAACTGCCGGTACGACAATCGTCTGGTCCTCTACAATGAATCCATTGTTTAAACGTTTCACCACGCGCAACGCGCCTCGATATACGGGAGGCAGAACATGCTGCAAAAAATCCAACGCTTTGGCGGGGCAATGTTCGCGCCCGCCATGTTGTTTTCCATATCGGGCCTTATGGTCGGCGTCTCCGCCCTCGCAACGTCTGCGGATATCGTCGGCGACCTCGCCGTACACGGAACCCCTTGGTACGTTTTTTGGACTATCATTCAGCGCGGCTCGTGGACGGTCTTTAAGCGACTTCCGCTCCTTTTTGCCGTAGCGCTGCCCATCGGCCTTGCCCAAAAGCAACCGGCACGTTGTTGCCTCGAGGCGCTCGTGGCTTATTTTGCCTATTGCTTCTTTTTGAGCGAGATCATCAAGCTAAGCGGAGACAACCTTGGACTTAAGTACCCGTCGTCTTTGACCCCCGCTAGCGGCATTACCATCATCGACGGCATCAAGACGCTCGACACCGGCATTATCGGCCCGCTAGCGGTATCGGCAACCGTCGTCGCCATCCATGACCGCTTCTACGATGCCAAGGTCCCCGATTGGCTCGGCACCTTCTCGGGTTCCTCGCTGGTCTACCTCATCAGCTTTTTTGCCGTGTTCGCCCTTGCCGCCATCTCGGCCGCCATCGTGCCCTTCGTATACGCAGCGACCGAAACGCTGCGCCACGCACTTGTGGGCGTCGGCCCCCTCGGCGTGGGTATCTTTGCGTTTTTGGAGCGAGCACTCGAGCCCATGGGGCTGCACCACCTGCTCTACATGCCTATCTACTACGACAATTTAGTTATTAACGACGGTATCTACGCCACGTGGACCAATTTGCTCCCCATTCTCTCCCATAGCACGCGCCCCCTCAATGAGCTTGCGCCGTGGGCTGGTTTCACCGCCACCGGCTGGGTCAAGCTCTTTGGCCTTCCTGCCATCGCCGTTGCGTTCTACACCACCGCCAAGCCCGAACGCCGCGCTGGCCTCAAGGCCATCCTTCTGCCCGCCATCGTCGCTTCGGCGGTCTGCGGCGTCACCGAGCCGCTCGAGTTTCTCTTTATGTTCACCTATCCCGGGCTCTTTTTGCTCTATGCCGCCCTATCTTCCTGCCTCGCCATGGCTATGAACTTCTTTGGCGTCGTTGGCATCTTCTCGGGCGGCTTTATGGAAATGGCTGCCTTCAACTTTATCCCGCTCATGCGGGCGCATGCCGGCTCCTACCTTTTGGCACTCGGAATCGGACTCATCTTTAGCGTCATCTTCTTTCTGAGCTTTCGAGGTCTTATCCTGACCTTTGACCTTAAAACCCCGGGACGCGAGGACCATATCGCCAGCAACGCGGCGCTCTCACGCTTGACGGGAAACGACGTTGACGAAAAGCGCTCATCCAAAACCGGCGCTTCCGGCAACCAAGCCTCACAAGATCATCTCCTCGCCGAGCAGGTTGTGACGCTTCTGGGCGGCGTCTCCAACATTGCGGGCGCAACCAACTGCGCCACGCGTCTGCGCGTCGAAGTCGTGGATCCCTCCATCGTCGCGGACAATGCGACCTTTGTCGCAGCGGGTGCCAAAGGCCTCATCGTCACCGGCAAGACCGCTCAGGTAATCATCGGCATCTCGGTACCCCGCGTCAAAGAACACTTTGATCAGATTATGGGACTCGAACCGGGTTTTGCATTCGCCGCCTCGCCTTTTCATGCCGGCGATGGCGCCAAAAAGTATGGCAATGTCTGCTTCTTCGACATCGACGGTACGCTCGCCTGGCAAGATCCCAAACTTGCCCAAGAGCTCCCCGAGGGCGAGCGAGATCTTTCCCCCTATCCCAACGAGACGGTTGCACAGGCAATTCGCACGTTTGTCGCCAACGGCAACAAAGCTTTTATCTGTACGGGGCGCACCCTCAGCTGCATCCATCCCAAGCTGCTCGAACTGCCGTGGGCAGGCGTCGTGTGCCTCGCGGGCGGTTACGCCGAACTCGAGGGGCGCGTCGTGCGAAACGCTGCCATAAGCCCCGGCATGTTACAGCGCCTCGCCCCCTATCTCGAGCAATCGGGCGAGGTCATTCGCTTTGAGGGCATCGATCGCGTCGTGCGCATGAGTGCAGATGCCCCCGAGACGTACGGATACGCACGCACCGTGGGCGACGCCGTCACGCAACTTGAGCACTACAACGCCTATAAAATTCTTATGTCCACACCACTTGCCAACCGCATCGCCCAAGATGAAGAGCTTGGACCTCTGCTCTGCCTCAACGAGCTCGAGCTCGAGGTCACAGAAATCTCGCCGCGCGAGTGCACCAAACGGGCCGGAATCAAGGCTGTGCTTGACGCCCTGGGACCAGACCACGGAACCGTATACGGCATCGGCGACGCGAGCAACGACATCGCCCTCATGGAGGCGGTCGATGTTGGCATCGCCATGGGCAACGCGCCGGACTTCCTCAAGGAAAAGGCCGACTACGTAACCGACAGCTTCGACCACGACGGCGTCGTCACCGCGCTCGAACACTTTGGGCTTATCTAGCCGAGCCCCTTGCCGCGTTTGCGACCGCAAGACTCAATCGTCTTCAACCGCCGCGCTCGACGCCCCAATGTGGCAATATGTAGTCTGCATAATGCAACGGTGCAACCTAAGAAAGAATGCGAGAACCCGTGTCCAGTCCGTTTACCAGCTTTTTAGCCCAGCACTTTGACCAGATTAACGACTATCTGGCCACGTTCTTTGACGGACAGGCAACTTCCGCCGATATCGAGCGTTACCTGTATACCCCGCTCTCGGCATTTACGGCCAATGCCGGCAAGCGCCACCGCCCGCTCATCTGCATGCTCGCCGCCACCGCGGTAGGCGGCAGCTTTGAGAGCGCCCGCAGCGCGGCGGCAGCTATCGAGCACTTTCAATCGGGAGCGCTTATCCATGACGACATCGCCGACAACGGCCAACTGCGTCGCGGCAAGCCCTGCATGCACCTTACCGAGGGCACGGGGCTTGCCATCAACTGCGGCGACCTAGCGCTCACCATGGTCACCAAGACGGTTCTCGACGACCCCACGCTCGAGGCAGACGTGAAACTCCGCGTGCTCCACGAGCTCACCGAGATGATCGTCCGAACCATCGAGGGTCAGGCGCTCGACCTGGGTTGGGTCCGCGACGGGCGCTTTGACATCTCGGTCGACGATTATCTGGACATGGCGACGCACAAGACCGCGTACTACAGCGGAGCCACGCCACTTGCCGCCGGAGCCATTATCGGCGGCGGCAGCGAGGAGCAGATTGAGGCGCTGCGCGCCTTTGGCCTGCACACGGGCCTTGCCTTCCAAATTCAAGACGACCTGCTCAACTTGATCGGCACCAAAGAGGCCGCCAACAAGGACTTCCGCACCGATATCACAGAGGGCAAGCGCACCCTCGTCGCCGTGCACGCCCTGTCAGACGAGCGTTATCACGACGAGGTCGAGGCAATCCTTTCCTCGGGCACCGAGGACCCCGTGCAACTTGCACGCGCCGTGGAGATCTTCCAGCAGACCGGCTCCATCGATTACGCCCACACTTACGCGCTCGACCTGACCGCTAAAGCCAAAGCGGCCATCGAAAACGTTGAGCTTGATCCGCACGCACGCGAGCTGTTCCTCTCCATGGCAGATTTCTTTGTGGAGCGACTCAACTAGCGGGGGTTATAAAACCTGTCAGCAGCGTATTTGGGTACAACTTGCTACACTGTTGAGTGCATGTTTATGCATCCCTTTGCGTTGTCTATCCGACACACGCTCAAATAGTACGAATGGTACGCCGAAAGGGGTTCGTTCATGGAACCTATTACAACGGGCATGCAGGGAGCAGCCGTCGAGGACGTCCAGTCCCGCCTTCTGCAGCTCGGCTATACAATCGATGACACCGAGGTCGCCGATAAGCGCTTTGGCGCCACCACCGAGCAGGCCGTTGGCACCTTTAGGCTCGACAGCGGTCTTGCCGCCGGTCACGCCGTTGACATTCCCTGCTGGAGTGCCCTGGTCGACGCCTCGTATAAACTGGGCGATCGTACGCTCTATCTGCGTATGCCCAATTTCCATGGTGCCGACGTTCAGGCCCTGCAGAGGGCGCTCAACGTTTTGGGCTTTGCCTGCGGTGAGGACGACGGCTATTTTGGCCCGCACACCGAGGCCGCTCTGCAGCAGTTCCAAGAAAATGTCGGCCTGTTTGCCGATGGCATGGCGTTCCAGGATACCTACGCCTATATCAACCGCCTGCATCACGTGTGGGAGGGCAAGCCCTCGGTTACCGAGGCCGAGTCGCGCATCGGCTTTGCCCGCGCCGCCAACGTTCTCGAGCGCTTCCAGATTGCCGTCATCGGTGAGGACCCCATCGCGCGTAGCGTTGCATCGCGCATGTGGAACATCGCCACGGCGACGACCGACAGCAGCGGCATGATGCTTTGCGATTCCGAGGTTCCGACCGACGTGGATCTGGTGCTCGAGATCGCAAGCGATGAGCTGCCCGCAGATGCTGCGCCGCGCGCCACGATCGCCCTTGCCGAGTGTCACAACCTTGCACAGCGCATCCGCACCGCCAATGTCGCCGCGCAGCAAAAGCCCGCGCGCATTCGCATTGAGCTCACGGGCATGACGCGCTACAACGGAACCTTCACCGCAAGTGATGCGCAGACACTCGCCGTACGCCTGCTCGATGGCGTTTGCGATGCCCTCGCAGATTAGGTAAACTAAACGGGTTGCTTTTGGGCAACACCACACATTGGGACGTAGTTCAACGGTAGAACTCCGGTTTTTGGTGCCGGCTGTTGGGGGTTCGAATCCCTCCGTCCCAGCCCCAAAGAACATAGCGCTCCAGGCTCTTATGAACCTGGAGCGCTTTTTCGTGGGCATGCGGAGGGATTCGAACCCGCAAGGAATCTACCTATATAAGACAGACGCCCCAGGCCCATAACGACCAAGAGCGCCTTGCATCTAGAATTATCAGCCCTGTTCCGAAAAGCGAGCCGCATGCAACAACCAAGTAACCACAGGCCCCGGGAGAGCGGGGACACCGGCTTAGGTTTATCGCGAGTTCCGCACGAACAGGAGGCCACTTAATGTGGCCTCCGTCGTGAGCAGGACTGTAGAGCAGGAAACCTAAGCCGGTGTCCCCGCTCTCCCGGGGCCGGCGGAATCTAGTTGTTCAGCATGCGGTCGAAGCTTCCCGAGTCGCCATCCCGATAGTCGGCGGTCATCAGAATCTCCTGCGGAATGCGTCCGCCCTCGCGCAGCACGTTGCGGAACTGCACGCGCGTGACCATGGGCAGATCTTTGATCGTC
>DBFWDM010000099.1:0-2407 GCA_048484635.1 Collinsella sp. | reverse complement strand
GCACCCAAAACGCGCGAGGGGTCAATACCCTCGGGAACGGTAAGTCTAATCTTCGAGGCTTCCATGAACCTCCCTGCGTGCATGGACCAAGCCGGAATCATCGACTCCGATGATAGCAACATCGAGCAGGCACGGGGCTGTAAGTCCACAGGTATCGTCAAGACGGGCATGATGGAACGAGCCGAGCGTCAGGTTGTCACCATACTCGAGCACGGCACGCTCGACCGTGCCCACGCGACGACGAGCGTCGGCAATAGCGAGCTCCTGTGCGGCGGCCCGCATACGGCGGCTGCGCTCGGCCATAACCTCGGGTGGCACCTGGTCGGGCATGTCGGCAGCAAGGGTACCGGGACGCTTGCTGTAGCGGAACACGTGCATACGCGAGAAACCCACACGGCGGCACAGCGCCAGCGACTCCTCGAACTCCTCGTCCGTCTCACCAGGAAAACCGACGATGACATCGCACGAAAGGGACGCCTGGGGCAAGTTGGCGCGAATCATACGCACCGTGTCCTCAAAGGCCTCGGCGCTATAGGGACGGCCCATGCGATGCAGGGTCGCCGTGCAGCCGGACTGCACGGGCAGGTGCAAAAACGGGGCGATACGCTGCGGGTAGCGCGCCATAACCTTAAGCAGGCGCTCGGAGATATCCATGGGCTCGACCGAGGAAATGCGCACATGCGGAATAGACGTGCGCTCCATGATGGCCTCGAGCAGCTCATCGATTTCGACGTGCTCGTCGGTCGCGCTCTTGCCATCGTAGGCACCCAGGTTCACACCGGTCAGCACCACCTCGGGCACGCCGGCCTCCTGGGCCTCGCGAACTTGCTCGAGCACGGACTCGACGGGCACGGAGCGCTCGGGGCCGCGCGCCTTCCACACAATGCAATAGGTGCAGCGATGGTTGCAGCCATCCTGAATCTTCACGCCCAGGCGAGAGCGACCGAGCGCATCGACCACCTCGCCATCGCTGCAGGCGGGAACGCTATCGGACTCAACACCCAGCACCTCGCAAACACGTTCGGCGACATCTATCTTGGACGGCTCGGCAATCACGCGATCCGAAAGCTCCGACAGCTCCTCGGGATGCAAATTGACCACGCATCCGGTCACGACCACATAGGGCTCGTTTGGATGGGCCAGCGCATGACGGACGGCCTTACGGGTCTTAGCCTCGGCCTCGCCCGTAACGGCACAAGTGTTAATGACGATCAGATCGGCATCCTGGGGCTCCACAATAGCAAAGCCCAAGCGCATAAGATCGGCAGTGATACGGTCAGACTCAACCCGGTTGACACGGCAGCCGAGGTTGACGACGGAAATATGGGGTGCGAGCACGCGGGCTCCTTAATCGAGGATATCGTCGAGGGCACTCTTGATACGGTCGGTCACCGACTTCTTACCAGAAGCGACGTCATCGCCCATCTCATCGGCAAAAGCACGGAGCAGCTCGCGCTGCTTATTGGAAAGATTGGTGGGAACGACCACGCGCAGTTGCACGATCAGGCGGCCACGCGAACCGCCACCGCCAATGCGCGGCATGCCGTAATTATTGACGCTCACGGTGTCGCCGTACTGGGCGCCGGCGGGAACCGTCACCTTAACGACCTCGTCGGGCATAATGCCCTCGACCTCAATCTCGCAGCCGAGCGCAGCCTGCGCAATCGAGATATCGCTCACCAGGTACAGGTCATCACCGTTGCGCTTAAAGCGCTCATGGTCGGCGACGCGCACGTTGACAATCAGGTCGCCCGAAGGCTCGCCGCGAAGGCCGGCCTCGCCAAAGCCGCTCACACGAAGCTGGCGACCGGTCGAAACGCCGGCGGGAATATCGATGTCGATCTTTTCGTGCGAAGGCGTGCGGCCTTGACCGTCGCAGGTCTCGCAGGGATGATCGATAACCGTGCCCTCGCCATGGCAGTCGGGGCAAGGCGAGGAAGACTGAACCTGGCCCAAAAACGATCGCTGAACCGTCGTGACGTAGCCCGTACCGTGGCAGCGGCCGCACTGCTTTTCCTGTGCGCCCTCTGCCCTACCGGTGCCATTGCAGTCCTCGCAAGGAGCAAGGCGGTCATAGCTGATTGTCTTTTTGCAGCCGAGCGCCGCCTCCTCGAGCGTCACCGAAAGCGAGATGGCCATATCACGTCCGCGACGACGCTCACGACGGCTGCGGGCGCCACCGCCGGCACCGCCGCCAAAGAACGACGAGAACAAGTCGTCCATGCCCATGCCACCAAAGATATCGTTGATATCGACGTAGCCCGAACCACCGGGGCCGTCGGCAGTGCCGTAACGGTCGTAGTTAGCACGCTTCTGCTCATCGGAAAGAACGGAATATGCCTCGTTGAGCTCTTTGAACTTAGCCTCGGCCTCGGGGTCGTCCGAAACGTCCGGGTGTACGGTACGG
>DBFWDM010000098.1:0-1950 GCA_048484635.1 Collinsella sp. | reverse complement strand
CTCCTTCGCGATATCGTCGCCGGCGGCTCCAAGCACAATGTCACAGCCCTCAAAGGCCTCGGGGCAAGCCTCTTCGATCACGATCTGCTCGCCGCGGAACTCGACGGTCTTGCCCGCAGAACGCGCGCTCGCCAGCAGCTTGAGCTTGCCAACCGGGAACTCCTGCTCATTGAGGCACTCGAGCATCTGGGTGCCCACGGCTCCCGTCGCGCCCAAAATAGCAACCGTGTACTGTTTCATGCTTCCCCCTTTAAAGGTTTTGGCTTTTGCCCGCACGCCGAGCAGGCCGATTATTGTTGCCAGTGTATACAAGAACAGGGCGGGCACGAAACCCGCCCCGTCGAAACGAAACCGAAACGAAACGCCCCGCGCTAGATTTTTGGCACTTGTCCCAATAATCTAGCGAGATAGCGGCTACTTGTGGAGCGCGGTCAGGGCGGGATCGGCCGGCGCGGGAGCTTCCAGGTCGGAGACCTTCACAATGCCGTTCTCGTCGGAGAAGGCACGGTAAATGGTCTGAATCGCCAGGTCGAAGTCCTTCTCCTCGACACCGATAATGATGTTGATCTCGTCACAGCTCTGCGAAATCATGCGCACGCTCACGCCAGCCTGGCCGAGCATGCCAAACAGGTGGCCCGAGATACCTGCGCGGCCGCGCAGATTACGACCGACGGTCGCGATGAGCGCCAAGCCCTCGACAACCTCGATCTCGAGCGGCTCGACCTCCTGCTGGATGTCACCCACGAGTGAGTACAGCGAATCGTGCACATCCTGCTCCTGCACCACGGCGCCAAAGCGGTCGACACCGGTGGGCATGTGCTCAACGGAAACGTCATAGCGCTCGAAGACCGAAAGCGCGCGGCGCATAAAGCCGACACGGGGCTTGGTGCGGTCGCGGGCCACATTGATGGCGACAAAGCCGCGTTTGCCGGTCACGCCGGTAATGATGGGCTCCGCCTCGCCCTCGTCAGCCGTCTCGCTAATGATGGTGCCGGGGTCCTGCGGCGCATTGGTGTTCTTGATGACCAGCGGAATGCCTGCCTCGCGCACGGGGAAAACGGCCTCCTCGTGCAGGACGCTTGCGCCCATGTACGAAAGCTCGCGCAGCTCCTCGTAGGTAACGCGCGCAATGGGCTGAGCCTCGGGAACAATACGCGGATCGGCAGAATAGAAGCCCGAAACGTCGGTCCAGTTCTCGTACAGATCGGCGCCAAGGCACTTGGCCAGAATCGAGCCCGAGATATCGCCGCCGCCTCGATCGAGCAGCTTAATCTGGCCCTCACGCGTCGCGCCGTAGAAACCGGGCATAACAAAGCCGCCCTGCTGGCCGTACTCCTGCACCAGCTCGGAGGTGCGGTTCATGCTGAGCGTACCATCGTGATGGAACGCCACGACCGTCGCGGCGTCCAGGAACGGCAGGCCCAGGTACTCGGACATCAGGCGAGCGGTGAAGTACTCGCCGCGGCTCACGAGCTCCTCGGTAGAGTAGCCGCCCGAGCGGGCGCGCTCGGCAAAGGCCGCGAACTCCTCGCGTATGGGATAGGTGAGCTCCAGCTCGTCAGCGATATCAAAATAGCGCTGACCGATGTCCTCGAGCAGCTCCTCGCACGACACGTGATACTTAACGTGCGCGTTAACCAGGTAGAGCAGGTCGGTCACCTTGGTGTCGCCCTTAAAGCGGCGACCGCAGGCGGAAACCACCACAAAACGGCGGGCAGGGTCGGCATCGACGATGGCCTTGATCTTCTTGAAGTGTTCGGCGTCGGCGACCGACGAGCCGCCAAACTTGGCAATTTTTATCATGGCGTGGAGGTTACCTTTCTAAAAGCCTCTGCAAACCTGTTTTGCGCGCTCTGATACCATGGTTTCACCGATTGGGACCAAGGCATCCGAGGAGCAGTGTTATATGGGAACTTATCATAGTACACGAGGACGCACTTTATCGTGCTC
>DBFWDM010000097.1:0-4250 GCA_048484635.1 Collinsella sp. | reverse complement strand
TAGTATAGGGAACAACAGATTCGATGCGGGAGTGCCGGCGGTGCAAACCACAAGGCTGAGAGGGCATGGGGCCCAATCCTTTGAACCTGTCAGTTAATGCTGGCGTAGGGAGCATGCCGCCTTTACAGGGGCGCTGTCTATGCACAGCGCCCCTTTTCTATGCCAAGGAGGCATGTGCAGTGATTGATTCGGTACAGCTTAAGCAACATATGGTCAAGGCCGTGGAGGAGATTCGCGCCACCAATCCGATGGCCGGCTCCATCACCAACACGGTGACGATCGACTTTGTCGCCAACGCGCAGCTCGCCGTGGGCGGTTCGGCCGCCATGGTCTATCTGCCCGACGAGGGCGAGGCGCTCGTTGCCGGCGGCGGCGCCATCTATCTCAACATGGGCACGCTCTTCCCCATCTACGAGCAGACGATTCCCCGCGCGGCCAAGGCGGCACACGACGCCGGCAAGCCCTGGGTGCTCGATCCGGTGGGCCTGGGCATCGGCAGCCTGCGCACCCAGCTGGTAAACGAGCTCAAGCAGTACAAGCCCGCCATCGTGCGCGGCAACGCCTCCGAGATCATCGCACTCGCCGCCCTGTGGGGTCTTGAGGGCGAGGCGGCTGATCTGAGCCGCGTGCGCGGTGTCGATACCACCGACACGGTCGACGCCGCCCGCGATGCCGCCGTGGCGCTCGCCCGTTACACCGGCGGCGCCGTAGTGGTCTCGGGCGAAGTCGACCTGATCACCGACGGCACGACGGTGGCCAAATCCCACGGCGGCAGCCCGCTCATGTCAAAGATCACCGGCTGCGGCTGCTCACAGGGCGGCGTGCTGGCCGTGTACGCCTGCGTCACCGATCCGTTTACGGCGGCAGTCTGCGGCACCGCGGTCTACAACATTGCCGGCACGCGTGCCGCCGCTGTCGCCGATGCCCCGGCAAGCTTTAAGGTCGCCTTTATCGACGAGCTCTACCGCGCGACCGCCCAGGACATTGCCGATAACCAGCTCGAGCTCGAGGAGGCATAGGCCATGTCCGAGCCCGCAACCAATACCGGCATGAACACGCTCGTCGCTGTGGCCATCGCCCCGTGCGGCACCGGCGATGAGCTATCCGCCGAGGTCGCCGAGGTCGTGCGCGTCATTCGCGAGAGCGGCCTTCCCAACCGCACCACCTCGATGTTCACCGAAATCGAGGGCGACTGGGACGAGGTCATGCAGGTCGTGCGCGACGCAACCTTTGTGTTGGCGAGCAAGGGCATCCGCACCGAAGTCGTGCTCAAGGCCGATATTCGACCCGGATTTACCGACACCATGACCGGCAAACTCGAGCGCATGGAAGCACAGATCAAAAAGCAGGAGGAAGCACGATGAGCATCCGCGACAACCTTGATATCTCGGCCTATCTGGTACTCGGCCCCGAAAACACGCTCGGGCGTCCCGTGGGCGATGTGGTGGCCCAGGCGCTCGATGCCGGCTTTACCTGCATCCAGGTGCGCTCCAAGGTGGCAAGCGCCCGCGAGATCATCGCACTGACCGGCGACGCCGCGCAGGCAATCGCACAGGCCGGCAAGACCGGTCAGGTCGCCCTGTTAATCGACGACCGCCTTGACTGCGTACTCGCCGCGCGCGAGCACGGTATCGCTGTCGACGGTGTGCACGTGGGCCAGAGCGATATTCCCGTCGAGGTCTGCCGCAAACTTTTGGGCCCCGATGCCATCGTGGGCCTTTCGGCCCGCTGCGAGGAGATGCTCGAATACGTCAAAACCGCCGACATGAGTCTGGTCGACTACCTGGGCATCGGCCCGCTCCACGAGACCGAGACCAAGCGCGATTGCGGACGCGCGGCCGACGGCTCCATCATCACCAAAAGCTTTGAGGACCTGGCCGCACTCCACGCGGCAAGCCCCGTGCCCATCGTGGTGGGCGGCGGCGTCAAGACGGCCGACCTGCCGCAGCTCAAGGCCACCGGCGTCGACGGCTTCTTTGTGGTGAGCGCGGTCTGCAGTGCCGACGACCCCCACGCCGCAGCCAAGGAGCTCGTCGACACCTGGCAGCAGGCATAGGCATAAGCCGAGCAGCTGATCCACAGTCTCATATCTTCTAGAGCGGAAAGCGCATCCCAGTTTGGACCTCCATTCCGGGATGCGCTTTCCGTAT
This sequence comes from Collinsella sp., assembly GCA_048484635.1. Taxonomy (GTDB): domain Bacteria; phylum Actinomycetota; class Coriobacteriia; order Coriobacteriales; family Coriobacteriaceae; genus Collinsella. The sequence continues at coordinate 2,100 of DBFWDM010000097.1, read as the reverse complement.
GCAACCCCTACCCCGCTAGGTAGGCCTCCAACGCCGGCAAAGTCGCCTCCGCATCGCGGCGACCGACCTGGTAGATGCGCTCGAGCTCATCCGGTTCGCGGCACAGCGACGGCACCTTCACCGATTCGCTCGGCCGCACCACAAAGATTTCGCCGGCAGCCTCGCGACGTGCCAGGTCATCGAGCGTGGCATTGTAGACCTCATGCCGATGCTCAAGCGCTGCGACAAACTCCGGATAGTGACGGAACACGCGCCGCAGCATGGGCATCACGCTGTTGGGCTGCTTCACAAAGCCCGCCGGCTGCGTGAGTACCACGATATTGCGGTCATACCCCTGTGCAAACAGCCATGCGCTGGGAATAGAATCGGCCACGCCACCATCCAGGTACTTACGGCCCTCAATGGCAACGGGACGCGTCGCCACGGGAATCGCCGACGATGCCCGGATCCACTCGATATCCCTCTCGTCGCCATAGGGCAGGTCGTGGTAGACGGCCTTGCCCGTCTCGATATCGGTACACACGCACGTAAACCGCATGGGGCAGGCGCGATATGTCTCCAGGTCGATGGGATCGCGCTCGATGGGCACCTCGTGATAGGCAAAATCGGCATTGAACATATCGCCGGTTCGCAGCCAGCTGGTCACGCTTGCATAGCGCTTGTCGGCACAATAGGCCTTGTTGTAGCGAATGGCGCGGCCGATCTGGCGCGATTTAAAGTTGTAGCCAAACGCCGCGCCCGCCGAGACACCCACCATATGGTCGCAAGTTAAGCCGTGCTCCATCCATACGTCGAGCACGCCCGCCGTATACATACCGCGGTAGCCGCCTCCCTCGAGCGCGAGCCCCACCGTGCGCGTCGTATCCGGCTGTGCCATGCGACCATCTCCGTTCCTGCGTTTAAAACCGGAACAAGTATACCCGTCAACATATATCGTCTCAGTCGCATTTTCATCGAACATCGCGTCGTCGCGCTACCGCCTGTCGAATAATAGCCGCCCACAGCATGTGCACCCATATATAATTCTGCACTGTTGTTTATACTACTCAGCAGTTATCAACAGCGAACATTAGCCGGTAAATTAACCCAACAACGCAGCAAGGCGGGGGCCTGGATACACGCAAAGCGCCAAACAACAACGCGTGTGCACAACGAGCTCGCCCGACGCAATCCGCCCGACCTCAGAAAGCCGCTTACGACATGGATACTGTCAGCAATTACACCGAAACGCTCGAAAAGACCGTTCGCGACCTTCTCGATCGTCAGGATGATCTGATTAGGACCGCCTTTACCGACCAGCTTACTGGACTTGGCAACCGCGGCGGCTTTGCCCGTTCCCTCGAGGAGCTCTGGGAGCAGGACACCCCCGTTACCATGGCGTACATCGATATCGACAATCTCAAGCACTGCAACGACGTCTTTGGCCATGACGAGGGCAACCGCTATATTTTGCAGGTAAGCCTCTATCTCAAGCTGTATATGAAAGTGGACGAAGCGGCGTTTCGCATAGGCGGCGACGAGTTTGCCATCCTATCTACGATTGCAACCGAGGACGACCTCGCCGAACGTCTGGAACACTGCCGAACGGTCCTGCTCAAAAACAACGATTCCGAGATGCCCCGCTCGTTTAGCTATGGAGTGTCGTATGCCGACCCCGCCCTGGGCGAAGCCCCCAATCGCATGACGCTCGATGCCGACCATCGCATGTACGACTACAAGCTACGTCATGCCATGCACCTTGATCGACGCAATATCACGCAAGTCCACGCCGACGACTTCGAAATAAGCGATCGCATTTTCGACGCCTTTTCGATGCTCAACGAGGGCCGCTATTTCTTTATCGAGAACTTGGACAAACATCGCACCCTTTGGTCACAAGGCGCCTTGCGCGATCTTGGCCTTCCCTCGGAGCACATAGACAACTGTCGCGATTACTGGAAAACGCGCGTGCATCCCGATGACCTTGAGGCCTACATCAACGACATCGACCAGGTCTATAACGGCACCAAGCACCGTCGCGTCATGCAGTATCGTGTGCGCAATGCCGTCGGCGACTACGTCCTCTGCCGTGCTCGCGGGTTTCGCATCGACGGCGACGAA
>DBFWDM010000096.1:0-2279 GCA_048484635.1 Collinsella sp. | reverse complement strand
TCTTCTTGGGGCATCGCCTTTCCTTCCATTCGTCACCTTCATTACTCCAACGACGAATTCTAGGCGGTGTCCCCTCCCTTTCAAGAAAGGGAAGAGGCGGGGCATGCCCCGCCTCTTACACCACATCTCTGCGCGCTACCTAGCTGTACATTATCAAGGCACTATTTTGCCGTAAAATAATGTGACTGGATTTGCAACAGTACTCATATTTGGCATTTTTTGCCCACCGGGGCTAGCGAAGGTCAAAAACAGAGTGCGCATTTGCTAAAACTGCCGACTCGATGCACTCTGCGTCGCGGTTTTTGAGTGAGGCGATGCGTTCTGAGGTCCATGTGAGCGATCTGATAAGCGACTGTGCGCTTGTTTCGGTGTTTGCCTCCGCCGGCGCATCGGTCTCGAGCAGTAAACGATCGAGTGGGATCTGTCGGGCGTATTCGCGACCGCGCTTGGTGGCGAGCATCCGCTCGTTCACGGAAAAATAACAGCCCGCATTACGCGCGCGGACGAGTTCGTCCGAAGTACCGCTAAACCAGTGGAAGATGATAGCGGGGGAGTCGGGGTTTGGGATGAGTAGTCCATGCGATTCGAGGACGTCCAGTACGGCTCCTGCCGAACGAACGTCGTGAATTGATATCACACGCCCGGTAAGAGGATGTTGCGCGAGAGCCTCGCAGAGCCGGTCAAGTGCCTGTGTTTGCAGCGGCTCGCTTCCGGCAAAGCGCGCAGAAAAGTCGAGTCCCACCTCGCCGATGTAGCGCTCTTGGGCTGCAACTTCGCAAAGCAGATTGATTTCGGCAGGACCGCAGCGACCGTCGGCAAGCCACCAGGGGTGAAGCCCAATGCCGGCGATGATGCTTGGTTGGCGATGGGCGCGCTCGTTTGCGGCCGAAAAGTCACGTGGGTCGACCCCGCAGTCAAAGAGCCCCAGACCCGACGCCGCCGACTCACTGGCTGCAGCATCGGGGCCGAGCATCAAATCAAGATGACAATGCGTGTCAAAGAATTGCGGTTCCATCGCAGGACATCCTGCTAGTCCAGGCGTTGGCCGTCGGCGCGTACGCGCTCGGTGCCGCGCCCGCTGATCTGGCGGATAACCTCGCCGGCGATCATCTGACCCATGATGGGCGGCATAAAACTGGCGGTGCCCAACTCGGTGCGTTCGTGGATATTGGAAGGGTCGCGGGGCTGTGTCTTAACCGATTCCTCGCAGCTAAACAGTACATGTAGGCTCTTGATGCTGCGCTTCTTACATTCTTTGCGCATGATGCGGCTCATGGGGTCACGTACCGTATCGAAAATGTCGGCAAAGCGGAGGCACTCGGGATGGAGCTTGTTGGCCCCGCCCATGGAGCTAACCAAACGAATGCCGTGGTCCTGAGCATATTTGGCAATGGTAAGCTTGGCCGAGATGGTGTCGATGGCGTCGACGACGTAGTCGAGCTTGCCACCCGTCTGCTCCAAAACGCTCGCGAAGAACTCGTCGATGTTGTCGCTCAGCAGGTATTCGGTGCGCTTGATAACGGTGGCGGCGGGATTGATATCGCGAATCATGGCATCCATCACGTCCACTTTGCGCTTGCCGATGGTGCTGTGAAAGGCGATGGCCTGGCGATTGATATTGCTGGGCGCGATGATGTCCTTGTCCAGAATGACGAAATGACCGATGCCGCCGCGGGCGAGTGCCTCGCAGCAGTTGGAGCCCACGCCTCCGCAGCCGAGCACCAGCACCGTAGCATCGGCGAGCTTATCGAGTGCCTCGCGGCCCATGATGATCTCGAGCTTGGTGTCGCGTGTCTCGACGAGAGCGGCAGCGGTTTCGGTCATAGACATCCTCCGATGGGGAAGCGAATCGTGTTTTAGCTATCGCCATTATAGGTGTTATCGCGATTCCATTTGAGCCCTTGGGCTTATTGAAATGGGATCGGGGTTCGCATAAGATTGAAGCAGATGGCACCCGTTGCAGCGGGTTGGCCAACTCCAAAACACGTTTGTAGCGTGAGAAGTGGCCGTCTTCGCATTACGCGGAGGCGGCTATTTTTTTGAATACAAGATTAGATAGTTAGACAAACATCTAAATATCGAGTATAGTGTGCGCGTCATGAGAGATGATGAGAGGAGGTCTTATGCCGGGAGAGGGTTTTAAGGCGCTTGCCGATCCAACGCGACGGCGCATTTTGGAGTTGCTGCGCGAGGGCAATTGCACGGCGGGGGAGCTTGCCGAGCATTTCGATATCAGTAAGCCGTCGCTGAGCCATCACTTGGCGACGCTCAAAAACGCC
>DBFWDM010000095.1:0-1837 GCA_048484635.1 Collinsella sp. | reverse complement strand
ATTTCCCCGTAACCTATACGAACGTGATTGCATAAGCGTCACATTAGTATCTGTCGGCTCCCGAGTGTTCCTAAACGTTGTGTGCTTGTCGCACCCTTCTGTAGGTCCTAGCAATCGGGGCCCCGTAGTTCGAAAGGGGTCCACCTTTGAGTGAGATTCAGAACTCGTCCATTTTCTCTCTTGACGATGTCAACGAGGAGGAGATGAACAACCTCATCGACGGTACGATTACCGACTTTGATGAGGGCGATCTCGTTAACGGCACTGTCGTTAAGATCGAGCATGACGAGGTGCTCGTTGACATCGGATTCAAGTCCGAGGGCGTTATCCCGGTCCGCGAGCTGTCCATCCGCAAGGACGCTAACCCTGCAGACATCGTTGCACTCGGTGATCCCATCGAGGCTCTGGTACTCCAGAAGGAGGACAAGGACGGTCGTCTGGTCCTGTCCAAGAAGCGTGCCGAGTACGAGCGTGCTTGGAACCGCATCGAGGAGAAGTTCAACTCCGGCGAGAACGTCGAGGGCGAGGTTATCGAGGTTGTCAAGGGCGGCCTGATCCTCGACATCGGCCTGCGTGGCTTCCTGCCCGCTTCCCTCGTCGACCTCCGTCGTGTCAAGGACCTCACCTCCTACATGGGCACCCGCATCGAGGCTCGCGTCATCGAGATGGACCGCAACCGCAACAATGTCGTCCTCTCCCGTCGCGTCGTGCTCGAGGAGTCCCGTAAGGCCGAGCGCTCCGAGATCCTGTCCAAGCTCAAGTCTGGCATGCGTCTCCAGGGCACCGTTTCCTCCATCGTCGACTTCGGCGCCTTCGTCGACCTCGGTGGTATCGACGGCCTCATCCACATTTCCGAGCTCTCCTGGAACCACGTCAACCATCCTTCCGAGGTTGTCAAGGTCGGCCAGGAGGTCGAGGTCGAGGTTCTCGACGTCGATCTCAACCGCGAGCGCATCTCCCTGGGTCTCAAGCAGACCACCGAGGATCCGTGGCGCGCACTGGTCAAGAAGTACCCCGTCGGCGCTATCGTCGAGGGCACTGTGACCAAGCTTGTCCCGTTCGGCGCTTTCGTCGATCTGGGCGAGGGCATCGAGGGCCTGGTGCACATCTCCGAGATGGCCAACAAGCACGTCGATCAGCCTTCTCAGGTCACCCACGTGGGCGACAAGGTTCAGGTCAAGGTCATGGAGATCGACCTCGACCGTCGTCGTATCTCCCTGTCCATGAAGTCCGCTGCTGAGACTCTGGGCGTCGAGATCGAGGTTACCCCGCTGCCTTCCGAGAAGAAGGACGAGGAGACCGACGCCGAGTAAATCGGTTTGACGATCACTTGTTTTAAGGGATCCGTCCGCAATGGACGGGTCCCTTTTTTGCATTTGCTGCTGAGGTGCGCGATGCTGCCCGGGCTGTCCACAGGCTATTGGGTTGTCAGTGCATGAAAAATGCCGACATCCCGCCTCGGGGAGGAGGCGGGAACACACCGAGTAGACGGAGGGGTGTGGAGCGCGGTCGCGTCTCGACTGACGACGTTGCCCATCGACAGGACCATTGTAGCGCATGGCGGTTCTTGGTTTATCGTGTCGAGCGTTTGCGTTGTGCCATTGCCTGCGGCAACGGTGTGTTACACTCTTGCACTGCTGAGTGGGCCGGACGGTCGCGCGATGTGCTGCTTGCAGCACGCGTGAGGAAAGTCCGGGCTCCAGAGGGCGGGATGCCGGCTAACGGCCGGGCGGAGTGATCCGACGGAAAGCGCCGCAGAAAAGAAGACTCCCACCTGCGCCGCAAGGCGTAAAGGGAAAAGCTGAAACGGTGGTGTAAGAGACCACCAGCGTCGTGG
>DBFWDM010000094.1:0-2680 GCA_048484635.1 Collinsella sp. | reverse complement strand
CGCTCGGCGTAGATGACCTGGCGCTGCTTGTTCATGACGTCGTCGTACTCAAGGACGCTCTTACGCATGGAGAAGTTGATGCTCTCGACCTTGTGCTGGGCGCTCTCGACGGCCTTGGAGATGATCTTGTGCTGGATGGGCATGTCGTCGCCCATGTCGGCCGTGACCATCATCTTGGAGACGCGGTCCATCTTGTCGCCGCCGAACAGGCGCATGAGGTCGTCCTCGAGCGACAGGTAGAACTGGGTCTCGCCCGGATCGCCCTGACGGCCGGAGCGGCCGCGCAGCTGGTTGTCGATACGGCGGGACTCGTGGCGCTCGGTGCCGATGACGGTCAGGCCGCCGGCGGCAAGCACGCGCTCGCGCTCGGCCTTGCAAGTCTCCTTGGCCTCGGCGTTAAACTGCTCGAGCTGCTCGGGCGTCACGTCCTCCATGGTCAGGCCCTCGTACTCCAGGCGCTCGCGCACCAGCTCGTCGGGATTGCCGCCCAGCAGGATGTCGGTACCACGACCGGCCATGTTGGTGGCGATGGTCACGGCGCCGTAGCGTCCGGCCTGGGCCACGATGTGGGCCTCGCGCTCATGGTGCTTGGCGTTGAGGACCTCGTGTGCGATGCCGCGCTTGGTAAGGGCGGCGGACAGCTTCTCGGAACTCTCGATGGAGACGGTGCCCACCAGGACCGGCTGGCCCTTGGCGTGACGTCGCTCGACATCGTCGGCGACGGCGTTGTACTTGGCCTGAATGGTGCGGTACACCAGGTCCTCGTGATCCACGCGCTGCACGGGCTTGTTGGAAGGGATGACTTCGACGGGCAGCTTGTAGATCTCGCGGAACTCGGCATCCTCGGTAAGTGCCGTGCCGGTCATGCCGGAGAGCTTGTCATACAGACGGAAGTAGTTCTGCAGGGTGATGGTGGCCAGGGTCTGGTTCTCCTCGCGTACGAGCACGCCCTCTTTGGCCTCGATGGCCTGGTGCAGGCCCTCAGAATAGCGGCGGCCTTCCATAATGCGGCCGGTGAACTCGTCGACGATCTTGACCTCGCCGTTGGTGACCACGTACTGCTTATCGCGGTGGAACATGTACTGGGCCTTCAGCGCCTGCTGCAGGTGGTTGACCAACTGGCCGGAGAGATCGGCATAGATGTCATCGATACCCAGGCGGCGCTCGATTTTCTTAAGGCCGCGCTCGGTGGCGGCAATGGTGTGCTTGGCCTCGTCCATGACGTAGTCGCCCGTGGGCTCCACGTCCTCGGTGGCGGTGAGTATGTCGTGCGACACGTCCTCGCCGCGCTCAAGGCCACGCACGGCACGCGCGAAGTCCTTGTAGGTACTGGCGGACTTGGTGCCAGCGCCCGAGATGATCAGCGGGGTGCGGGCCTCATCGATCAGGATGGAGTCAACCTCGTCGACGATGGCGTAGTTGTGACCGCGCTGCACGCGCTGCTCGGGACGGGTGACCATGTTGTCGCGCAGGTAATCAAAGCCGAACTCGGAGTTGGTGCCGTAGGTGACGTCTGCCTGGTAGGCCGGACGCTTGAGCTCGAGCGGCATGTTGTTCTGGAGCAGACCGACGGTCATGCCCAGGTACTTGTAGATGCGGCCCATCCACTCGGAGTCGCGCTTTGCCAGGTAATCGTTGACGGTAACGACATGCACGCCCTTGCCGGCGATGGCGTTGAGGTAGCCGGCCAAGGTGGAGACGAGGGTCTTGCCTTCGCCGGTCTTCATCTCGGCGATGTGGCCCTCGTGCAGCGCCATGGCGCCGATGAGCTGCACGTCAAAGTGGCGCATACCCATGGTGCGCTTGGAAGCCTCACGCACGGTGGCAAAGGCCTCGGGGAGCATGTCGTCGAGCGACTCGCCGTTGGCGTAACGCTCGCGGAACTTATCGGTCTGGCCGCGGAGCTCCTCCTCGGTCATCTTCTCAAACTGGGGCTCAAGACCGTTGATCTGGTCGACGATCTTGTAGTAGCGCTTAAGGTCCTTATCGGATCCAAAGGACAGCAGCTTTGACATGAATCCCATGTGGTTTTCCTTTTTGGCCATCGCCCACGTCGTGCAGTTGCGGGCGAGTTAAACACAGATGATTGTACTTTAGCCAAACAAGGCGCGGCCTATACGGTCGACCTCGACCGCCACGTAATAACTACGACCAACCTGCCACAATGGGACAGGTTAATTTTGGCAGGTTTTATCTGGGCAAACGCCGCCTCTCTGCCATTTGGTGCAATGGGGGCAGGTTGGTTTGCACCAATAAAAAGAAAAGGACCGCGCACCCAAACGGATGCACGGCCCTTATGCCATGAATGCGAGTGATTCCGCGGCGAGCTATTTACTCAGCAGCCTCGGTGGTCTCGGCCTCGGCAGCGGCCTCCTCGACGGGAGCCTCTGCGGCCTGCTTGGCAGCCTCCTCGGCAAACTTAGCAGCACGCTTAGCCTTCTCGGCAGCCTTAGCCTCAGCGGCGGCCTTGCGAGCGGCCTCGGCCTCAGCAGCCTTGGCAGCCTTGGCAGCCTTGGCCTCCTCAGCCTTCTTGAGCTGGGCGGCAGCGGCGCCACCGAACTTGTCGGCGAAGCGCTGGACGCGTCCACCGGTGTCGACGAACTTCTGCTGGCCGGTGTAGAACGGGTGGCACTCGTTGCAAAGCTCGACCTTCATCTCGGACACGGTAGCGTGCGTCTTG
>DBFWDM010000093.1:0-2641 GCA_048484635.1 Collinsella sp. | reverse complement strand
GCGATTGCTGCGCTCACCCAGGGACCGACGACCGGAACCAAATGCATGATGCCGGTAAAGATAGCCATGAGCGCCGCATACGGATGACCGATGATCATAAAACCGATAAAGGCGAGGAAACCACCGCAGATGGACGTCACGACCATACCGCGCATGTAGCCGCCGACAGAGCGAGAAAGGATGGCGACCATAAAGCGGTACGAGGTCTCCTTCTCCTGACCGATGATGGTGCAAATCTCGTGATGCATGCGAGGGTAGTCGCAGGCCATCCAGTAGGCAAGCACCAGACCAAGGAAGATCACGAACAACTGCGAGGCCGTATTGGTGATGAGCGGGAACACACCGCGGCCAAGCTCAGCAGCGATCTGAGACACATACTTCGATGCCACGGCAACCAGCGACGAAAGATTATCGTCCAAATACTCCTTGAGCGGCGTGTTGTTGAGCGTCTTGGCATGCGAGATCATCTCATTGAGATCGCCACCCGCAACACGAAGCTGCTCGGGCAGGCGGCTCAGGACTTCCATGATCTGGCCAAAGAGAATCGGCGACAAGATGCAAACGACACCGACGAGCACGGCAACAACAACAATAAGCGCGATAAGCGAACCGATGCCGCGATTCACGCCATGGTGCTCGAGCCAGTTGGTGATCGGGGACATCACAAAAGCAATGATGGAGCCGACGGCAAGAAACTCAATGACCGGTGCCAGGATGCCCATAAGGTTAAAGATGACAGCAGCAATAACAATGCAGCCGACAACAGCCCAAATGCGCAGCGTCAGAATGCGGGTGTCGCGCAGCACGCGATCGGTTTGTTGGGGGTGCTCACTCATGAACGAATCATCACTCCGTCGGGGTCAATCTTGTCCTGAATCTTCTTAAGCGTGCGGCGCAGCAGACGCGAAACCTGCACCTGAGAAATACCCAGCTTCTTGGCGATCTCGATCTGGGTCATGCCCTTCACAAAGCGCAGCTCGATCACCTCGCGCTCGCGCGGCGAGAAATCACGGATGGCCTCCTCAATCACCAAGCGGTCATCGGTAAAGTCGAGCTCGTTGTCGTCGTCGGCGTAACGGTCGAGAATCGAGGGGGCATCGTCGGAATCGGACGCACCAGGAGCCTCGATGGGCACCGAGGTATAAGCCGAAGACGATTCCATAGCCTCGAGGACCTCATCGACAGTCACATCTAGATACTCAGCGATCTCCTCAACCTTGGGCGAGCGCTGTAGCTCGTTGGCGAGCTTATCGGTAGCCTGGTTGACCTTGGCCGAGAGCTCCTGCAAGCGACGGGGCACGCGCACGCTCCAGCCCTTGTCGCGGAAATGGCGTTTGATCTCGCCCAGGATAGTGGGTGTCGCAAACGTCGTGAACTCGAGTCCGCGCTCGGGATCAAAGCGGTCGATAGCCTTGAGCAGGCCCAAATAGCCAACCTGCATCAGATCATCGAGCGGCTCGCCGCGGTTCTTAAATTTGTTGGCAAGAAACCTTACCAGGTTCATGTGGGACATGACGAGCTGCTCGCGTGCGTCCGGGTCACCGGTCTCTTTATAGCGACGAAACAGCTCGCGGGTTTTCTCCTTGTCCCAAGCGGTCTTACCGCTCCGGGAACGTTCGGTCATATTAGATATCCGCCTTGAGGTCGAGGGAAAGCGTCAGGGGCGCCGCAGTCTTTTCGTAGGAATCGCACACGCTCGCCAAAATGAGCTCGGCATACACAGCGGCCTGGTCATCCTCGTCGACGGTGGCCTGGTCACCAAAGGTAAAGGTCATGCCAACGTGAGATTCGTCGACATCGAATTTGATCGAGATGTCATCGGAATCAACAGCCGTGCAGCCGAAAATAAATGCTTCCTCGGCAGCCATACGAATGTCCTCGATGCGATCGACGGACATGGAGCAGAGCGCACCGACATTTGCCGCCGTCATGCGCACAAGGCGCGCCAGACGCGGGTCGCCGGCAACGGTCAGCGTAATGGGGCAAGTTGCTTCGCTACTCATCGCAGGACTCCTCGGTGGTCTCGGCGGGCGTGTAGGTGTAATACTGGGCTGCTTTAGCAGCAGGCTTCTGTGCATCATTGTCACCAGCAGCGACATCGTCCCCGGCTTCGCCAATCAGGACACGCTCGGTCGGCTGCTCGGCTTCTTCGGCAGCGGAAAGCTTGCGCTCAGCGTCGGCCGCGGGAGCCTTCACCTTGTTAAAGAGTTTCTGCACAGCACCGGCGGCAGAGTCGGTCACGCTAGACACGGCATTGCTGGCCTCGGCCATGCTGCCCGTAACCTCAGAAATGTCGCGAACCACGGCTTCGACCTCTACGAGATTGGAGGTAAGGGCATCAACTGCCGTCTTGCTCGACTTAAGTAGCGGCTCCATCTGGGCAAGCGCCGGCGTAAGCTCATCGACAGCGCCATCGAGCTTTGCCACCACAGGCTGAGCCTCGGCGATGGTGTTGTTGAGGTCGTTCACGGTCTTATCGAGCGAGTCGACAACATTGCGGGTCTTGCGCAGGGTAAGCGCGAGCTCAGCGATGGCCCACACGCCGGCAACGGCGAGCAGCAGCAGGGCGATTTGAATGGGACTCATACAAGCCTCCCGGAAAAATCGAAATACAGACGCTTTTCATGGTACCCCAAAGGGG
>DBFWDM010000092.1:0-10252 GCA_048484635.1 Collinsella sp. | reverse complement strand
AGGAGCTACGATGGCTGCAGGCAAAACCTTCTATGACATCCTGGGCGTATCCAAGAGCGCCTCCGACAAAGAGATCAAGAGCGCGTTTCGCAAGCTCGCGCAAAAATATCACCCCGATGCCGGCGGCGACGAGGCCAAGTTCAAAGAGATCAGCGAGGCCTACGAGACGCTTTCGGACGAGAAGAAGCGCAAAGAGTACGACCAGATGCTCATGTTTGGCGGCATGCCGGGCGCGGGCGGCGCGTACGGCGGTGGCTATGGTGCCGGTGCCGGCGCGAGCGGCTGGGGCGATATCTTCGACAGCATCTTTAGCGGCAACGGTGCCTGGGGCAGCGATTGGGGCTCGGGCTTTGCCGGAGCTGCCGGCGCCGCGGGTGCCGGCTCGGGCCGCAGCCGCGCGCGCAAGGGCGGCGATCTGTCGCTGACCGTCGACGTGACGGCCGAGGATGCGTTTCGCGGCGTGACGCACAAGGTCACCTACCGCATTCCCTCGACGGGTGAACAGCAGACCATTACGGTCTCGGTGCCCGCGGGCGCGGTCGATGGCGGCAAGCTGCGCTATAAGCGCCGCGGCGAGTACGGCGTCGCCGGCGGCGAGCGCGGTGACCTGGTCGTGACCACGCACGTCGAGGAGCACCCGCTGTTTAAGCGCAAGGGTGCCGATGTGACCATGGAGGTGCCGATCTCGGTGTACGAGGCGGCGCTCGGCTGCTCGGTGGACGTGCCCACGCCCGGCGGTGCGACGGTTCGTCTAAAGGTGCCGGCGGGTACCCAGACGGGCAAGAAGTTCCGCTTTAAGGAGATGGGTGCGCCCGACGTTAAGCATCGCGGCCGTACTGGCGCGCTGCTCGTCGAGATCAAGGTGCAGGTTCCCACGAATCTGTCCGATGACGAGCGCGATGCCATGACCAAGCTGCGCGAGGCCGATACGCGTGACTATCGCGAGAAGGTCAACCGTTACAAGGCGACGTACTAGTTTGGTCGCATGGCCCGCGGGCGGCCGCGGGCTTATGATGGATGAGGACGAGACGTAAAAGGGGTCGGGTAGTATGGCCGAGGACAATAGGAACAAACCGCTGTACATGATTAGCGTGGCGGCCGAGCTGACCGGTATGCACCCGCAGACCCTGCGCGTCTACGAGTCCAAGGGCTTGGTGAACCCCCAGCGCTCGGGAGGCAACACGCGTCTGTACTCGCGTGCCGATATCGAGCGCCTGGAACTCATCAACCAGCTTACCGACGAGGGTATCAACCTTGCCGGCGTGGTGCGTATCCTCGATATGAAGGAGCGTGCCGAAGAGCGCGAGCGCGAGAACGAAAAACTTCGTGCCCGCGTGCGCCAGCTCGAGGACGAGCTGCACGAGTACAAGATGCAGAAGAAGATCACCGCCCTGGCCCCGCGCGATGGCTCGGTTAACCCCGAACAGGTCATGCGCAAGCTGCTGGGCGCCGGAGGGGATTTGTAGTTACGCGGGTTTACCAACCCGCGTAACGGGCCGACGCTGCAAGCCCGCCAGAGCGGCAATCTGCCTTTCAACTTCGGCGGCATGATCAAAAGATCAATGCCGCCTTGTTTCAAGGCACCTTGCTCGCTCTGGCGGGCTTTCGCTGTCCGCGCCAAAATATCGGCGTTGCCATGGCCCGGATGCGGCACTTGGGTAGTCATTGGGGACGTTCTTAAATGACTAGTCGAAAGGGACACTCTTGCACTAAATCTGCCGGCCCTCGCCGGGTTCATCCTTTACTTTACCGAAATAAAGTGAACGTGCAGATTCGTAACCCACTCGCAACCGTTCTATGGCACGATATTGAACGAATGTATGCTATGCGCCCAAATCTTTTGGGCAGAGTGGGAGACAGTATGGTCAAGCTGTACGAGGACGGCATCTACCTGCGCGGCGGCAGCGAAGTTGTGCCTGCGGCCGAGGCTGCCGAGCGCGGTATTACGCAGGCGCCCGAGGATGCCAAGCGTGGCACCATCGCGTATTCGATCCTTCAGGCACACAACACGTCCGGCGACCCCGAGGCGCTCAAGATTCGCTTCGACGCCATGGCGAGCCACGACATCACCTTTGTCGGCATCATCCAGACGGCGCGCGCCTCGGGCATGGAGCAGTTCCCGCTGCCCTACGTGCTCACCAACTGCCATAACTCGCTGTGCGCCGTGGGCGGCACCATCAACGAGGACGACCACGTCTTTGGTCTCTCGGCTGCTAAGAAGTACGGCGGCATCTTCGTCCCGCCGCACATCGCCGTCATCCACTCCTTTATGCGTGAGAACTTCGCCGGTTGCGGCAAGATGATTCTGGGTTCCGACTCGCACACCCGCTATGGCGCCCTGGGCACCATGGCCGTGGGCGAGGGCGGCGGCGAGCTGGCGAAGCAACTGCTGCGCGACACCTACGACGTTGCCTATCCCGGCGTTGTAGCCATCTACCTCACGGGTGCCCCACGTCCCGGCGTCGGCCCGCACGACGTAGCGCTCGCCATCATCCGCGCCGTCTTTGCCAAGGGCTACGTCAAGAACAAGGTAATGGAGTTCGTGGGCCCCGGCATCGCGAGCATGACGACCGACTACCGCAACGGCGTCGACGTTATGACCACCGAGACCACCTGCCTGTCGAGCATTTGGGCCACCGACGAGGACACGCACGCGTTTTTGACCATGCACGGCCGCGGCGACGACTACCGCGAGCTCAAGCCCGCCGATGTTGCCTACTACGACGGCTGCGTCGAGGTCGATCTGTCGAGCATCAAGCCCATGATCGCGCTGCCGTTCCATCCTTCCAACGGCTTTGAGATTGACGAGCTCAACGAGAACCTCGAGGACATCCTGCATGAGGTGGAGTTTGAGGCCGCCAAGATTGGCGAGGGCAAGACGCACTTTACCCTGCTCGACAAGATCGTCGACGGCAAGCTGCACGTGCAGCAGGGCGTTATCGCCGGCTGCTCGGGCGGCAACTACGACTCCGTGGTCCAGGCTGCCCGCGTGCTCAAGGGCGCCAACACCGGCTGCGGCGAGTTCTCGCTGTCGGTCTACCCCACGAGCCAGCCCGTGGCACTCGAGCTTACACGCCGCGGCTATATCTACGACCTTATGGAGGCCGGCGCGATTGTGCGCACGGCGTTCTGCGGCCCGTGCTTCGGCGCCGGCGACACGCCTGCCAACAACGGCCTGTCCATACGCCACACCACGCGCAACTTCCCCAACCGCGAGGGTTCCAAGCCGGGTAATGGCCAGCTGAGCGCCGTGGCCCTGATGGACGCCCGCTCCATTGCGGCGACGGCTGCCAACGGCGGCATCCTGACGCCGGCGACCGATCTGCCCAAGGAGACTTGGGATGAGGCCTGCGAGTACACCTTTGACGACGCGCCGTACAAAAAGCGCGTGTACTGGGGCTTTGGCAAGGCTGAGCCGGCCGACGAGCTGGTCGAGGGTCCCAACATCAAGCCGTGGCCCGCGATGGAGCCTCTCGGCGACGACATCCTGCTCAAGGTGTGCTCCAAGATCATGGATCCGGTCACCACAACCGACGAGCTCATTCCTTCGGGCGAGACGAGCTCCTTCCGCTCCAACCCGCTGGGTCTGGCCGAGTTTACGCTCAGCCGCCGCGATCCGGCCTACGTGGGTCGCTCCAAGGAGGTCGACGCGGTGGAGAAGCGTCGCGTGGCCGGCGAGTCCGCGGGTGACCTGGCGGCACTCGATGCTGAGCTTGCCAGCGTGTTTGAGGCACTGGCCGGTGCGGGCGTCGCGGTCGATGCCAAGGCGACTGAGTACGGCTCCATGCTCTATGCCAAGAAGCCCGGTGACGGTTCTGCCCGCGAGCAGGCCGCGAGCTGCCAGCGCGTGATCGGCGGCCTGGCCAACATCGTCCACGAGTACGCCACCAAGCGCTATCGCTCCAACGTGATGAATTGGGGCATGGTGCCCTTCCAGATGGAGGCCGAGCCCAACTTTGAGGTGGGCGATTACGTCTTTGTGCCGGGTGTCCGCGCCGCGCTCGACGGCGATCTGCAGAACATCGCCGCCTACGTGGTGCGCGCCGACGGTGCGGTCGAGCAGATTAAGCTCTATATTGCCGATATGACGGCAGAGGAGCGTGCCATCGTCAAGTCCGGCTGCCTGATCAACTACAACAAGTTCAAGGCCGCTGCCGAGTAACGCACTTAATTGTCCGCCCGGGGCCACCCTTTCCCGCCCGCTCACGCGCTTCGCGAGGGTCGCGTTCGGGAAAGGGTAAGCTCCGGGCTACATCTCTGCGTTCTCGTTGGGTCTTGAGGGACGCTAAAAATAGACTTGCTTGATGCCGCCTCTGTTATCGGGGCGGCTTCTTTTTGTCGAAAACCACCATGAAGGGGTAGGCGCCTTTGCGGTGGTTCCGTTTGTCTCGACCTGTAACATCTGGGCCCCTATTTGACGAGCGGCTGTTACAGATTGAGACAAACAATCGCCGCCGATCATTTCATCTCGATCTGTAACATCTAGGATTGAAAAGGGCCGCTAGATGTTACAGATCGAGACAGTGGAACATCGGAACCGAAACCACCACAAAGGTGCCTGCCTGGCGGGTCCTTATTTCGATGGGGCCCAGGTTATTTCATCGTCAAATAGCCAAGTGCGTGCTGAGCCACTGTCGCGCGCTGTCTGTGGATCGGGCTCGCAAGTTTGTTCGTAGGCATCCTCGGTACACCGATCCATAAAATCGACGACTGCCGTCTGGTCGCCTTCCATGACGTAGATCACGTTGCCATCCGAGATATAGACTCCCGGCCCTTCGTTGTCCACGTAGCCGGGGTCGTATGAAACGTTGCATAGTCTGCTCCCGTTTGCCGCATCGAGTTCAAGGGTCGAATAATACCCGCCATTCATTTGGCCTTTCTTGGCTCGATATATTGCGGCGCCGTACCATCGATTAAACGTCTTGCCTTTGAGTAAACTGGTTGCCTTGCCGATAAGCTGCTCATCTTGGGTATAGCGCGTGGCTCCAAGTTCGATTCGGGGATAGTTGCTGACCCCAAGCGCTGCGGGCGTACCGTCGAAATCGACGGTGATTGAATCGGGTTTGACGATATCGGTGAGGATTTCGATGGGATAGCTTATGGTTTCAACCGCCGCCTGCGTCGCCGAGGCAGGGAGAAATGCGAGATAGATAATGCCTACGCCGACTGCGGTAATTGCAAACGCTAAGACGAGCAGGCCGATATAGGTGGAGCGTTTCACGGTGGGCACCTCTCATGTAATATGCAATCATTAAGATAAATGATACAAGCTTACGACAATATTCAAAAGAAAGCGATCGTTCGAAATGGGGGGCTAAAAGGCCCTATTGGGCTTCGATTTGATCTCTAATAGGAATATTTGCCTCCCCTCATTCTGGGCGAGGGGTCAAAATTGAGTTCACGAGTTTTGCGCAATACTATTCTCACTAAACCCGCTATTTTCACTATAAGCACTATAAAAACGACAGGGACGATGACGAGAGTATTGTGGCGTACGATAACCAAGCCGTTTAAGCCGGCGCCCTTGTCTTGAATCTCCATCTATATCTGCGCGAACGGGCTATCGGTGGCTCTCGATTTTGTCGCTGTGTTCTCGTTGGATCTTGGGATCGCCAAACGTAGACTGGGCTTGATGTCGCCTCTTTTAATCGGGGCTGATTCTTCTCTGGACCACCACAAAGGGGACGGGCACCTTTGTGGTGGTTCTTGGTTTGTCTCGATCTGTAACAGTTAGACCCTAATTTGCCGAGTAGGTGTTACAGATTGAGACGAACGGGCGCCGCTGGTCATTTCATCTTGATTTGTAACATCTGGAGCCATAAACAGTCGCTAGATGTTACAGATTGAGATAGTAAGGGGATGAGGCCGCAGCGGGTGAGCGCGCCTGTCCCCTTTGTGGTGATTTTCCATGTCATGAGAGCACTCAGAAAATCTTATATATAGAGACTTAGATTTGTGTATAAGATCGTACAAAGCTGGCAACAATACTTCTCGAACAACGTGAAGCCGCCCCGTAGGGCGGCCGCCCCAAGAGAGGTGATTCCATGAGAATCGATAAGCTAGCAATGACGTCGCGCGAGGCGCTGCAGACCGCCATGAGCACGGCCGCTGACGCGCAGGCCGGCGCGGTGGAGCCGATTCAC
This sequence comes from Collinsella sp., assembly GCA_048484635.1. Classification (GTDB taxonomy): domain Bacteria; phylum Actinomycetota; class Coriobacteriia; order Coriobacteriales; family Coriobacteriaceae; genus Collinsella. Next base: position 4,109 of record DBFWDM010000092.1, on the reverse strand, counting down.
CTGCTGTCTGCCCTGCTCGGTGCCGGCGAGCGCAATATCTCCGTGATCATCGAGCGCATCGGTGCCGACCCGGCACAGCTTGCGCGTTCCACGCAAGACGCCATCGACCACGCGCCCAAGGTTTCGGGCGAGGGTCAGCAGATGGGCCTTTCCAATGAGCTCGTCCGCGTCATCGAGAAGGCCGAGAAGAAGGCCACCAAGATGGGCGACAGCTTTGTGGTGACCGAGCATTTGCTGATGGCGCTTGCCGAGGACAAGGGCGAGGCGGGCCGCGTGCTGCGCGACGCCGGCGTGACCAAGGAGCGCATCGAGCAGGTCTACGAGGAGTTGCGTGGCGATGACCGCGTGACGTCTGCCGAGGACAAGACCCAGTTTGAGGCGCTGGAGCAGTACGGACGCAACATCTGCGACCTTGCCCGCGCCGGTAAGCTCGACCCTGTCATCGGCCGTACCGATGAGATCCGTCGTACCATTCAGGTCCTGTCCCGCCGCACCAAGAACAACCCCGTGCTCATTGGCGAGCCGGGCGTCGGTAAAACGGCTATCGTCGAGGGCATCGCCCAGCGTATCGTGGCCGGCGACGTGCCGAGCACGCTGCGCGATCGCGACCTCATCGAGCTCGACATGAGCGCGCTGGTCGCCGGCGCCAAGTACCGCGGTGAGTTCGAGGACCGCTTGAAGGCCGTGCTCAAGGAGGTGCAGAAGTCCGAAGGCAAGGTCATTCTGTTCATCGATGAGCTCCACACCATCGTGGGCGCGGGTGCTACCGAGGGCTCCATGGATGCCGGCAACATCCTCAAGCCGGCGCTTGCCCGTGGCGACCTGCACGCGATCGGCGCGACCACGCTCGACGAATACCGCAAGTACATCGAGAAGGACGCGGCGCTCGCCCGTCGTTTCCAGACCGTTATGGTGAGCGAGCCTACCGTCGAGGACACCATTTCGATCCTGCGTGGCCTCAAGGAGAAGTACGAGATCTTCCACGGCGTGCACATCACCGATAGCGCGCTCGTGGCCGCAGCCGATCTCTCCGATCGCTATATCGCCGACCGCTTCCTGCCCGACAAGGCCATCGACCTGGTCGATGAGGCGGCAAGCCGCCTGCGCATGGAGCTCGACAGCATGCCGGTCGAGATCGACGCCACCACGCGCCAGCTCACCCAGCTGCAGATCGAGGAGCAGGCGCTCATGAAGGAGACCGACGACGCCTCCAAGGAGCGTCTGGAGGCCCTGCGCCAGGAGATCGCCGAGGTCCAGGAAAAGCTCAACGTGCAAAAGGCCGGCTGGCTCAACCAGAAGAACGCCATCGACCACGTGCAGGAGCTCAAGGGACAGCTCGACGAGGCCAGAAGCGAAGAGGAGCGCGCGACGCGCAACGGCGACCTGGGCCGTGCGTCCGAGCTTCGCTACTCCGTGATTCCGGGCCTGCAGCAGCAGATTCAGGATTCCGAGGCTGCGCTCGAGGCACAAAAGCAGCAGGACGGCGAGGGCCTCAACGAACAAGTGACCTCCGATGAGATCGCCGAGGTCGTGAGCGCTTGGACCGGCGTGCCCGTATCCAAGATGATGCAGGGCGAGCTCGACAAGCTGAAGGGCCTGGAGGGCGAGCTGCATAAGCGCGTCATCGGCCAGGATGAGGCCGTCTCCGCCGTCGCCGCAGCCGTGCGCCGCAGCCGTGCGGGCCTCTCCGATCCGGACAAGCCCATCGGCAGCTTCTTCTTCCTGGGCCCCACCGGCGTGGGCAAGACCGAGCTCGCCAAGGCGCTTGCCGAGTGCCTGTTCGACGACGAGCGCGCGCTCGTGCGTATCGACATGTCCGAGTACATGGAGAAGTTCAGCGTCCAGCGTCTGATCGGTGCGCCCCCGGGATACGTGGGTTACGACGAGGGCGGCCAGCTCACCGAGGCCGTGCGCCGTCGCCCCTACTCCGTGATCTTGCTCGACGAGATGGAGAAGGCCCATCCGGATGTCTTTAACGTGCTGCTGCAGGTGCTCGACGACGGCCGTCTGACCGACGGTCAGGGTCGCCAAGTGTCCTTCAAGAACACGATTATCATCATGACGTCTAACGTGGGCTCCAAGGCTATCGCCGAGCTTTCCGGCAAGGACGAGGAGGAGATGCGCCATCAGGTCGACGCGGCTATGGCTCAGACCTTCCGCCCCGAGTTCCTCAACCGTATCGACGATATCGTGGTGTTCCATCCGCTCGGCATGGCGCAAATCGAGAAGATCGTCGACATCCAGCTCGCCGACGTCCGCGCGCGTCTGGCCAAGGAGCGCATGACGCTTGCCATCACCCCGGCGGCCAAGCAGATGCTCGCCGTGGGCGGTCTGGACCCGGTCTTTGGCGCCCGTCCGCTCAAGCGTCTGGTTCAGCGCGAGGTTGTCGATGCTATCGCGGCGGCCATCATCGACGGCACGGTGCGCGAGGGCGATCAGGTGACGGTCGATGTCGACAAGGACGGTGGCTTTACCGTCGTGTGCGACAACACGCCGGCGGCCACCTACGAGGCCCCCGACGCCGAGTAAATTTTGGGGCAGGCTTTAAAACCGCCCCTCATCGCAAAACGCCAAGGGCGGCGGATCCAATCGGGTCCGCCGCCCTTTTTCGTGCGACAATCGATGATGTTGAACGTGAGTACATGGCAAGGAGCTATGCAGATGAAAGACAAGAACAAGATGAACGCGCCGGCGACCGATGCCGCACCGGCCACACCAAAGCCGGCGCCCAAGCCGTGCGACCCCTACATCCGTGCCGAGAACGAGGACGACGACGGCTACGATCCCTACAGCGATCGCTGCCCCGAGCGCGAGCCGATGTTCGAAGCCGATCCCTGGCGCTAAAGTAGCTAATTTAGGACGGGGCTTTTTTAACTACTTTTGCCGTCTTGCCTGCCCATCCTCAAAGTAGCTAAAAGAGCCCCGTCCCAAAAGACTGTCCTGGGTGTCGCGGGCGACTAGCTCTGGGCCTTGATGCTTTGCAGCAGAAAAACTTGATTATCTACTAATCAAGTTACACGCAATCTTGCTCTCTTGCTAATCAAGAGGCAGTATAATCTTGATTAGCAAGAGAGCAAGATTGGAGAATCATGGCATTCAACGACTTGGTGGCCCAAAAAATAAAGGACTTTGAACAACAGGGGGTTCCGCAGGTCTTTGAGCGAGACCTTGATCTAGGAAACCCACAGGAGCCAAAGCGCGACAACATCGTAAATGTGATTGTGGGGGCCCGCCGTTGTGGAAAGACGTATCGCCTGTATCAGGAGATGCGGCGGCTTCAGAGCCGGGGCGTCGAGCTTGACCGGATGCTTTACTTCAATTTTGAGGATGAGCGCTTGCGCCCGTATGAGCCATCGCTGCTGGCGGACGTGCTCGACACGTTCTATGCGCTGTATCCTGTTGCTCGAACCGAGGGCGCTTACATTTTCTTTGACGAGATCCAGGAAATTCCCGAATGGGGTGCGTTTCTGCGGCGTGTAGTCGATACGGAGAAAGCGACCGTCTATGTGACGGGATCTTCTTCCAAGATGCTGTCCTCAGAACTTAAGAGCGAGTTCAGGGGTCGTTCTCTTGTGCGAGAGCTTTTTCCGTTGAGTTTTTCGGAATACGTTCGATATAAGACGGGGAGCGTTCCCGAGCCAGATGCGACCTTTTCCCCGAGCGATGCAGCGCTGCTTCGACATCATCTGATCGGGTATCTTGAACAAGGGGGATTCATCGCGACACTTGAGCAGACGCCTGCAGACGCGATTCAGCTGCTACAGGAATATGCTTCGCGAACGGTCGCCATGGACGTCGTTGAACGTTACGACGTCAAGAACCCTCGCCTGGCATCGCTGTTTCTGACGCGGTGTATGGCATCTTCGGGACGAGAGCTGTCAGTGAACAAAGTGTACAACGAGTTCAAGAGCAGACAGATACCCGTCAGTCGTAATTCGCTCAGCGATTTACTTGAGTATTATGAGGACGCCTACCTGTTATTTTCTGTGCCGGAGTTCACGCGTTCACTGGCAAATAACATGCGGTCTGCGTCTAAGGTCTACGCTGTCGACCCTGCGATGTTTGGAGCATTCTCTCCCGCATCGGCATTGGACCAGGGCCAGAGGCTC
>DBFWDM010000091.1:0-2501 GCA_048484635.1 Collinsella sp. | reverse complement strand
GAAGAGGATTTCTTAGACATGTTCACGCATCAGCTAAACATTATCAGCGTAGTAATTATCTGATGCGGGTTAGCACATACAGCTAGCCCGTACGATAACGGGCGGCTGATGAAGATGAGGGCCGTCGAGCGCAACCGACGGCCCTCATTTTTTATGTCTGGGAAGTTCTTTTTAGAGGAGGAAATGTAATGAACGGAGTTTTGCTCATGGTTGTGGCCGCGGCGGTGCTCGCCTGCGGCTATCTGGGCTATGGCCGATGGCTGGCCAACAAGTGGGGCGTTGACAAAGAGGCCCTCACGCCGGCCAAGCGCATGAAAGACGGCAACAGCTTCTCGCCCGTCTCCGCCTTCACCGCGTTCTCGCACCAGTTCAGCTCGATCTGCGGTGCCGGCCCTGTTACGGGTACGATCGTCGCTATGGCCTTCGGCTGGCTTCCCGTCGTGCTCTGGGTCCTCGTCGGCGGCATCTTCTTTGGCGCCGTCCACGACTTTGGCGCCCTGTACGCCTCGATGAAGAACAACGGCAAGTCCCTGGCCCAGCTCATCGAGAAGTACATCGGCAAGACCGGCCGTCGCCTGTTCCTGCTGTTCTGCTGGCTGTTCTGCATCATCGTCATCGCCGCTTTCACCGACATGGTCTGCAAGACGTTCATGTTCACCCCGGCCGTTGACGCTTCTGGTGCTGCTACCGGTGCCATCGACTTCACCAAGTCCTATGCCGCTGGCTGCGCTGGCACCATCTCCATCCTGTTCACCTTCGTCGCCATGGCCTTTGGTTGGGCCCAGAAGAAGTTCAACCTCACCGGCGCTGCCGAGTTCGTCACCGGCGTGGTACTCATGGTCCTCATGTTCGCCGTCGGCATGCAGTTCCCGGTCTACCTGGACAAGTTCCAGTGGTTCGCCGTCGTCATGGTCTACCTGGTCTTTGCCGGTGCCATGCCCATCCAGATGCTCAAGACCCCTCGCGACTACCTCACTTCCATCATGATGATCGTCATGATCGTCTGCGCTGTCCTCGGTATCGTCGTCCTGGGCGCTAACGGCCAGGCCACCATCACCGCTCCGGTCTTCACCGGCTTTAGCAATGCCTCGGGCATGATGTTCCCGGTCCTGTTTGTCTCCGTTGCCTGCGGTGCTCTCTCCGGTTTCCACAGCCTCGTTTCTTCTGGTACCTCCTCCAAGCAGGTCGAGAAGGAGCAGGACGCCGTCAAGGTCGGTTACGGCGCCATGATCGTCGAGTCCTTCGTCGGCATCCTTGCCATCATCGTCGCCGGCATCATGTTCTCCGACATGAACACCGCCGGTACCGGCGCCCTTAACGCCGGCGTCGCTTCCACCCCGTTCCAGATCTTCGCAGCTGGCATCTCCCGCGGTATGCAGGCCTTCGGCGTTGACGGCACGCTCGCAACCGTCTTCATGACCATGAACGTTTCCGCTCTGGCCCTGACCTCGCTCGATGCCGTCGCCCGCATCGCTCGCACCTCGTTCTCCGAGTTCTTTGCCCAGACCAACGACGCCCTGGCCATCGAGTCCAAGGCCGGCTACATGAAGGTTCTCGGCAACCCCTGGTTCGCCACGGTCGTTACCCTGCTTCCTGGCCTCGCCCTCGCCTTTGGCGGCTATGCCAACATCTGGCCGCTCTTTGGTGCTTCTAACCAGCTGCTCGGCGGTATGACCATGATCACCCTCGCCGTGTTCTGTAAGTGCACCGGCCGCAAGGGTTGGATGCTCTACGTGCCCGTCGCCTTCCTGCTCTGCTGCACCTTCACCTCGCTGGTCCAGAGCGCCATGGGCTGCATGACCGCCGTCCAGGCCTACGGTTTCTTCGGCACCATCCCGGCTACCGCCACCACGGCTGCCGTTTCCGTCGCCGCCACCAAGGGCCTGCAGCTCGTCTTTGCCGTCCTGCTGATGGTCCTGGGCCTCATCGTTGCCGTCAACTGCCTCAAGGAGTTCTTCGGCAAGGAGGCCGGTTCCATGCCCGACGAGGAGCCCGAGTGGTCCGAGATGGGCAAAGTCGAGTATGGCCGCGCCGCTGCCGCCGAGGCTCCCGCCGACGCCGAGGCTGCCAAGGCGTAATCGACCTGACGAGTTGAACGTCACATCTATACAACTCGATAAGACCGGGTCCGCGGCTGCGCGGGCTCGGTCTTTTTTCATGCAAAAGCGGGCGATGCCCGAGTGTTCTCGCAGATGTTTTGCGTGGATAAGGGCGCGCGTTGTACCATATAGACGTATATGTGTACATATGAAAGGGGCCCCGTGGCCAAGACGGTATATTCCGATAACCAAAATAATGTCGATGCCCTGGCTGAGCGTCTGAGCAGCCAGACGTCGCTTTCTGCCGAGCGCGCCAAGCTAGTTGCCTACGACCTGCTCTGCCGCAAGGCACTCAAGATCAAGTCGAGCGCGCTGGCGCAGATTTTCCGCTCCGTCGATAAGGAATGCGACACCAAGGCGATGCGCGACGAACTCATCGCGGCAAAGATCGTTACCAAGATC
>DBFWDM010000090.1:0-10083 GCA_048484635.1 Collinsella sp. | reverse complement strand
ACCTGGATGCGCTCGCGGTCGCCTTCCTTAATGCGGTAGTGAACCTTGACGTTGTCGGCGACGCGAACCTGAGGAATGTCCTCGCGGATCTGCTGACGCTCGATTGCGCGGATGTAATCCATGTGCAATTCCTTACTCTTCTAGAGGTGCCGTACCACCATGGCCGGCACGTAGTTGAACAAACGTATTCGAGTATACACGCGCGGGTTTCTGCTGCAAGAACAATTTTTTACGCAGACAAAAAGACAAAACCCGCACATGATAACCGCCCGTCTCACAAATGAGACGGGCGGCATGAAGGGGGGCTACACTAGGCGTCTACGCCCAAAACGTTAGGCGGGACGCTTGGCCTCGAGCTTGGCCTGGGCGGCAGCCAAGCGCGCGAGGGGCACGCGGTAGGGCGAGCAGGACACGTAGTCCACGTCGGCCACGTTAAACAGGCCCTTGATGGACTTGGGGTCGCCGCCGTGCTCACCGCACACGCCAAAGTGCATGTCGGGGTTGGTGGCACGGCCCTTCTCGACGGCCATGCGCACCAGCTCGAGTACTGCCGTATCGATGGTCTCGAAGGGGTTGTCCTTCAGAATCTTCTTATGCATGTACAGCGGGATGAACTTAGCCTCGGCGTCGTCACGCGAGAAACCGAAGGTCGTCTGGGTGAGGTCGTTGGTGCCAAAGCAGAAGAAGTCGGCATGGTGGGCGATCTCGTCAGCGACCATGCAGGCGCGCGGCAGCTCGAGCATCGTGCCCACGGGAATATTGAGCTCGACGCCTTCTTCGACGGAAACCTCGGCGATCACGCGCTCGATGACCTCGCGGGTCTGGACGTGCTCGGCCGTGATGGAGACGAGCGGAACCATGATCTCGGGACGCGGGTCGACGCCCTCCTTGATAAGGCAGGCAGCAGCCGTGGCGACGGCGCGAACCTGCATGAGCGGCAGATCGCTAAAGACGACGGATAGGCGCACGCCGCGCAGGCCGAGCATCGGGTTGGACTCGACCATGCCGTCGATGCGACGCAGGCGGGCGCGCAGGGCGGCAAGCTCTTCCTCGCTGGCGCCAGCGGCCTCCTTCTTGGTGATGGCAACCTCGAACTCGCGAGGATTATCCAGGAACTCATGAAGCGGCGGATCGAGCAGACGAACGACCACATCGCGACCGGACATGGTCTTGAACATGGCCAGGAAGTCCTCCGTCTGAACCTTGAGCAGATCGGCGAGGGCCCGCTGCTTCACGGCCTCATCGTCGGACAGTATAAAGCTCTGGATGATGTTCTTACGGTCGCCCAGGAACATGTGCTCGGTGCGGCACAGGCCAATAGCCTCGGCGCCAAACTCGAGTGCGAGCTCGGCATCCTCAGGGTTGTCGGCGTTGACGCGCACATGGTTGGCGTGGCCACAGGTCTCGTCCAGGCGAATCTCGTCGGCCCAGGACAGGATGGTGTCCAGATCGCCAGTGAGCTCGGCGGAGACCAGGTCGACGGGACCGTCGACGACGATGCCCTGGGTGCCGTCGATGGAGATGATGTCGCCCTCGTGCAGCACGCGGTCGCTGCCCTCGATGCGCACGACCTTCTCGGCGGCATCGATGTGGAAGCGCTCAACGCCGCAGACGCAGGGCGTACCCATACCGCGGGCGATAACAGCGGCATGGCTCGTCTTGCCACCGTGGCTGGTCAGGATGCCCTCGGCGGCGACCATGCCCTTCAAGTCGTCGGGGTTGGTCTCCCAACGGACCAAGATAACCTTATGACCCTCGTTTGCGCGCGCGACGGCGTCATCGCTCGAGAACACGACCTCGCCCACGGCGGCGCCGGGGCTGGCGTTCAGACCGCTGGCCAGCGCCTCGTACCTCTTGGAAGCGTCAAACTGCGGGTGCAGGAGCTGGTCGAGTTGCGCGGGATCGATACGGATCACGGCCTCTTCGCGGGTGATCAGGCCTTCCTCGACCATTTCGATGGCGATGCGCAGGGCGGCGGTGGCAGTGCGTTTACCCACGCGTGTCTGGAGCATCCAGAGCTTGCCCTGCTCGATGGTGAACTCGATATCGCACATATCGCGGTAATGGTCCTCGAGCGTCAGGAACACGCGCTCGAGCTCCTCACCTGCAGACTCGAGGCCCGGGGTGGCCTTGAGGTCGGCGATGGGCTCGGTGTTGCGGATACCGGCGACGACGTCCTCGCCCTGGGCGTTGACCAAAAAGTCACCGTAGAACTCCTTGGTGCCGTCGGCCGGATTACGCGTAAAGGCGACGCCCGTCGCAGAGGTCTCGCCCTTGTTGCCAAAGGCCATGGCCTGTACGTTGACGGCGGTGCCGAGGTCGTCGGAAATGCCATGCTGCTTGCGGTAGATGCAGGCACGCTCGTTCATCCAGCTGCCAAAGACGGCCTGGATTGCAAGGCGTAGCTGAAGCTCCGGGTCGTGCGGGAAAACGGGCTTGCCGTCAGCGACCTCGAGCTCGGGATACAGGGAGGCATCGACGTTCTCGGAGAAGATGCCCTTAAAGGTCTCGACGAGTTCCTGCAGGTCCTCGGCCGAAAGCTCGGAATCGACGCGAACACCAGCGACCAGGCGTGCCCGGGTCAGGGCGTTCTCGAACAGGTCGGCGTCAACGCCCATGACGACATTGGAAAACATCTGGATAAAGCGGCGGTAGCTATCCCAAGCAAAACGCGGGTTCTGCGTCTGCGCGATGAGGCCCTGGACGGAATCGTCATTGAGGCCCAAGTTGAGGACCGTGTCCATCATACCGGGCATGGAGAACGGAGCGCCCGAGCGAACCGACACGAGCAGCGGATCGGAGGCGTCGCCGAGCTTCTTGCCGCAGCGGGCCTCGAGGTCCGCCTCGGCAGCAACGATCTCATCGAGTGCGCCCCCGGGCCACACGTTGCCGGCACCGGAGTACTCGACGCAAGTCTGGCAGGTAATGGTAAAGCCACCGGGAACCGGCAGGCCGATGCGGCTCATCTCGGCAAGGTTTGCGCCCTTGCCGCCAAGCACGAAGTTCATGGACTTGTCGCCCTCAGTGACACAGGTGCCCTGGGCGTCGGTTCCAAAACGGTAAACCCTCTTGCAATCGCTCACGATACTTCCCCTTCCATGCACTTACGCGCACGACCGTGGTAACGAATCGACCCACCGGATGCGGGCCGTGAGGGAACTATACGGCGCGTTTTGGGCAGGCTTGAGCAGAGGGTGCGCGGTTTGGTAAACGTGCTAAAACTGGCGGTAAACGGTAGATAAAGGTGGTTACCTTATGAAGATACCACTGCAAGAAAAATGCAGGTCAGATGCAAGTTTCTTGCTAAATCGCTTTATCATTATCGTGCATTATTTTGAGGTAGTCTATTTAGGACGGGGCTTTTTAACTACTCCAATGAGCTAACTTTGCTGCACTCGACTGGCGGCGCGGCGGGCGCGGGCTTCTTGGATTTCCTCCAAGTGGCTAATGATCTCGGCAGCGCTTTCCTCGATGGCCTTGCCGTCGGTACGCACCACAAAGCAGCCTAGGCGCTTCATGAGAGCACGAGCTTCCTCGAGCTCGCTGCGCACGCTCTCGGGCTCGGCATAGGAGCCGGCAACGGCACGGGCGTAGTCATCGCCCAAGCGGCTATCGCGAATCTCGGAAATAACGTCGACGGTCGAAATCAGGCCAAACAAACGCATCGGGTCGACCTCGTAAATTGACTTGGGCGGCTCCATGCCATGGGCCAACGGAACATTGGCAACCTTGTAACCTTGAAAGGCCAAAAACATCGACAGCGGCGTCTTGGACGTGCGCGATACGCCCAGCAGCACGATATCGGCTCCCGAAAGGTCGTCGCAGCCGCGTCCATCATCGTGCTCAACGAAATATTCCATGGCCTCGATACGATGGAAATAGCGGTCATCGGTCCTGTGAATCACGCCCGCAACGCCTTTGGGCGGCACACCGATGAGCGACGACAGCACGGCGAGCGTCGGGCCGATCAGGTCGACCGAGCGAATATGCAGCATGCCCAGGTAATCGAGCACACGAGCACGTAGCGCCGGGTCGACGATGGTATGGAACACGGCGATATCGCGATGGTCGGCATCGACGCGCGGCCCCACAAATGACTTGACCTGCTCCACAGAAGTCACCTTAGGCAGGCGCAAAACACAAAAAGCCCCTTCATCAAATTGCCCGGACGCCGCAAGCACCACCTCACAAGCGGTATCACCGAGCGAGTCGGAGATAACGATAACGGTGGGACGAGCGGTGACCGGGCAATCCATGCGGGGCTCCTTTTGCGCTTACGCGCAGGCTGGCTTACTTTTTGCGGGCAAGCTCACCGATGTTGGCAATGCCGGAGAAAACGGCCTCGAAGCGGTTGAGCAGCTTAAGGCGATTATCGCGGAGCTGCTCGTCCTTGTCCATGACCATAACCTCATCGAAGAAGCGGTCGATGGGGGCGCGCAGGGCGGCAAGGGCCGCAAATGCGGCCGGGTAATCCTCGGCAGCAAGGGCGGCGTCGACAGCGGTCTGAGCAGCCTCGGAGGCATCGGCAAGCGCGAGCTCGACCTCGCCCATCAGGGCGCGGTCGTACTCCGCGCCCAGCTCGGGCTTGGAGATATGCGCGGCACGGGCATAGGCCGTCGCCAGGTTGTCAAAGGTCTCGGCGTCGTTCTTGCGAGCCTCGTCGAGGGCGGCGCAGCGGGCGAAGAAGACGGACGGGGCGATGATGTGCACCGCAGAGACGGCGGCAACGGTATCGGCCGGGATCTTCTCGTCGCGGGCCATGCTCACCAGGCGGCCATGGAAGAAGTCGCGAACCTGCTGGGCGACTTCGGCGGCGTCAAACTCAATGCCCTGCTCACTATAGAGCTCGAGCGCAAAGTCGATGAGCGACGTGGGGTCGATCGGCAGGCGGTCGCGCAGGATGTTGATGATGCCGATAGCGGCACGACGCAGCGCATAGGGGTCGGAGGAGCCGGTCGGGGGCTCGCCGATGGCAAAGATACCGGCAATGGTATCGAGCTTGTCAGCACAGGCCACGATGCAGCCAGCGGTGCCCTCGGGCAGATCATCGCCGGCAAAGCGGGGACGATAATGATCGCGGATAGCATGGGCGACCTCGTCGTTCTCCCCCATCGCGATGGCGTAGTAACCGCCCATCACGCCCTGCTGGCTCGTGAACTCGACGACGGCGTTAGACACCAGGTCGGCCTTGCACAGGTGAGCGGCGCGAGCCGCATCGGCGGCCAGATGGGCACCCAGGTGAGCCTCGCGGGCGATGGCGAGCGCGAGCTGCTCAATACGCTCGGACTTGGCGAGCACGCTACCGAGCTTCTCCTGGAAGGCGACCTTGGCCAGACGCTCGCGGAACTCGTCAAGGGAGATCTTCAGGTCCTCCTCATAGAAGAACTTGGCGTCGTCCAGACGGGCGCGCACGACGCGCTCGTTGCCGTCGATCACGCGCTCGGCATTCTCGGGCTTGCTGTTGGAGACGACTACGAACTCACGCGTGAGCTTGCCCTCGCCGTCATAGATCGGGAAGTAGCGCTGGTTGGTGAGCATGGACTCGCAGATGATCTCGTGTGGGACCTTGAGGAACTCCTCATCGAAGGTACCGACAAGCACCGTCGGCCACTCGCAGAGGTTAATGACCTCCTCAAAGACCTTCTTAGGCGTGTCGACATGGCAGCCGGGGCGCGCAGCCTCGACCTCGGCGATACCGGCAAGGATGGCCTCGCGACGACGCTCGGCAGAAAGCACACCGGCGTCCTCGAGCACCTGCTCGTAAACAGCGGGGCTGGCAACCACATGATCGCCAGGGCCAAGTACGCGATGACCGCGCGTGGTGTTGCCACTCGTCACGTCGGCAAACGACACGGGCACAACATCCTCGCCCAAAAGGCAGCAGATCCAGCGGACAGGACGCACGAACGTCGCGTGCTCGTGGCCCCAGCGCTGGGAGCGATAGTTGGGCCACTGCAGGCCGGCAATAGTCTTCTCGCACAGAGCGGTCAGAATCGGCGTAGCCGGTGCGGAGGGAATGTTCTTCTCGGCGAACACATACTCGCGACCGTCGGTGTCCTCGCGACGGACCAGATCCTCGGCAGCCACACCGCACTTGCGGGCAAAGCCCTGGGCGGCCTTAGTGGCGTTGCCGTCGGCATCAAAGGCAATGTTTGCCGCGGGACCGCGCTTGACCTCGTGAACCTCATCGGTCGCGGTGGCGACATTAGCCACGAGCGCGGCAAGACGACGCGGGCTCGAGATCACGCGGACCTCGCCGTGAGCCAGACCGGCCTCGTCGAGACCCTTGGCGATCATGGTGCCAAGCTGCTTGACGGCATTGTTCAGCGGTGCGGAGGGCATTTCCTCCGTACCGATCTCAAACAGGAAATCCTTAGCGTCTGCCATGGCTTACGCCACCTCGCCTTCCTGGCCGGCATTCTCGTTGACTCCGGCGACCTCGGCCATGTAGGCCTCGCAGCACGCCTTGGCGACGGCGCGGACGCGCAGGATGTAGTTGGCACGCTCGACCGCGGACAGGGCGCCGCGGGCATCGAGCAGGTTGAAAGCGTGGCTGCACTTCATGACGCAGTCATATGCCGGCAGCGGCAGCTTGCGCTCCAGGCAGGAATGGCACTCGGCCTCGTAGTCATCAAACTTCTGACGCATCATCTCGACGTTTGCGACCTCAAAGTTATAGGCACTGAACTCGCGCTCGTTCTCGAGGAACACGTCGCCATAGGTCATGGGCGTGCCGTCGGGCAGGTAGCTCCACACCAAGTCGTAGACCGAGTTAACGCCCTGCGCATACATGGCAATGCGCTCTAGGCCATAGGTGATCTCGACGGGTACGGGGTCGACCTCGATGCCGCCTACCTGCTGGAAGTACGTAAACTGCGTGACCTCCATGCCGTTGAGCCAGACCTCCCAGCCAAGGCCCCAGGCGCCGAGCGTCGGGCTCTCCCAGTCGTCCTCGACAAAGCGGACGTCATGGTCGTTGGGGTCCAGACCGATAGCGGCAAGAGACCCCAGGTAAAGCTCCTGGGCGTTGACCGGTGAGGGCTTGATGAGCACCTGGAACTGATAGTAGTGCTGCATGCGGTTGGGGTTCTCGCCGTAGCGGCCGTCGGCGGGACGGCGGCAAGGCTGCGCATAGCAGGTGCGCCACTCGGCGGGACCGAGCGAGCGCAGCGTGGTCGCGGTATGGAAGGTACCGGCACCGACCTCGGAGTCATAGGGCTGCATAATGACGCAGCCCTGCTCGCCCCAGTACTGCTGGAGGCGCAGGATGATGTCTTGGAAGGAAAGCGATGAAGCGTTCATGCCTCTAATATCCCCTCGTCGAAACGATTACACGGTTAGGTACTGTACTATAGCGGTTTTTAGTCGATAGCGCCGATGCGGTTGAGCGGCCAGTAGCGAACGAGTGCCACAGCAATCAAATCAGAGCGATCGACGGGACCAAAGTAGCGTGAGTCGGCAGAGTTTTCGCGGTTGTCGCCCATCACCCACACGCACCCGTCGGGAACGGTGTAGGGATAGCTTACCTGAGTGCCGGGTGCTTGGACCGAAAGTGGCCAGCTCATGCCCGTCGTATAGTCCTCGTCGAGCGCTTGGCCGTCAACGACCACCTTGCCATCCTGCAGGTCGACCGTCTGGCCGGCCGTGGCAATAACACGCTTGACAAGAACATCATGCTCGGAGGTGCCATCGGGGTTGTGAAACACCACGATATCGCCCTGCTTGACGGGCTGACCGAGCTCGAGGCTCACCTTTTGTGCCAGGATCTGGTCGCCAATCTCGATCGTGGACTCCATGGAGCCGGTGGGCACCACAAAGGGCTCGACCACAAACGAGCGAATCAAGAAGGTGGCGACCAGTGCGATCGCGATGACCGCGATCCACTCAAAAGCGCCCCTCAACGCGGAATGCTGCGATGGAACCATTCTCACTCCTCGCTCTGCGAATACGAAGCGTCCAAAATCTCCTGCGCGTAAGCGCGCTCCTCGGGCGTGAGCCGCGCCGTCTCAATCAGATCGGGACGCCAACGACAGGTGCGCTCGATGGCGTTCTTACGACGCCACGCATCGACCTTAGCATGATCGCCGCTCACAAGCACCGGAGGCACGCCCTCGCCGTTGAACTCGGCAGGACGGGTGTACTGCGCGTACTCGAGCAGGCCTCCATCCTCGGCGGTCGAGAACGACTCGTCCACGTTGCTCATCTCGTCGCCCAGGGCGCCGGGAATCAGGCGTACGACGGCATCGGCAACGACCATAGCGGGAAGCTCGCCGCCCGTAAGCACGTAGTCGCCGATCGACAGACGCTCATCGGCATACGCATACGCGCGCTCGTCGACGCCCTCGTAGCGACTGCACACAAACAGCAGGCGCTCACTTTTGAGCAGGCGCTCGGCCACATGCTGCGTAAAGGGCTCGCCACAGGGGGTGAAGAACACAACCGTGGGCTTGGGACCCTCTGCGCTAATGGCCTCGATGGCCTCTGCGATAGGCTCGACCTTCATGAGCATGCCCTGCCCGCCGCCGTACGGCTCGTCATCGACGGTACGATGGCGGTCGTGCGTCCAGTCGCGCAGGTTATACGCCTTAAAATCAAAAAGGCCGGCCTTGCGGGCGCGGCCCAAGATCGATGTGGACATGACGGGCTCAAACATCTCGGGAAAGACCGAAAGGGTCTCGATCAGCATGTTGTCCTCCCTACTTGTCCATATCGATCAGGCCGTCCATAACGTGGACGGAAATTGTTCCTGTGTCGGGAAGATCGAGCACGACCTGCTCGATCACGGGAATCAGTACCTCGCCGTACCGATCACCCTCGACAACCCAAACATCGTTAGCGGGCGTCGACATGATCTCGACAATCGTGCCGAGCGAACCGAAGCGCTCGTCGACCACCTCGCGACCCATCAGGTCGGTATAGGCAGCGTCGAGCGAATCGAGCTCAAAGTCGTCACGATTTGCCAACACGTAGCATCCCGTGATGCCCTCGGCGGCCGTCAAGTCGTCAATGCCCTCAAACGAGACCAGATCGCCATCGCCCGTATCGGTGACGGACACGACCGTGCAAAAGCGGTCGCGCTTGAGCGCCGGCGGCATCAGGGCGACGCGCATACCCGGCTCTAATACAGAAGGAAGCCCCCGCAGCGGCTGCGCGAGGACCTCCCCCTTCCTTCCGTGCGGCTTGACCACACGGGCGATGTTTTTGTACTGGGACCTCAAGGTCCTAGCCCAGAACCTCTACCTCGACAGCAGTGTCGAGGCGAGCGGCCAGTGCACGGGCGAGCGTGCGAATGGCCTTGATGGTACGGCCACGACGGCCGATGACCTTAGCGACGTCATCCTCGGCGACCGAAACCTCAATCGTAGAGGCGTCGTCACCATCGATGACCTCAAGGCTCACGGAATCCGGGTCGTCGACGATCTGAACAACGAGATATTCGACGAGATCGGCGATGCGATCTGAGAGCATTGCCTCACCCTCGAGCTGTGCAGCGTCAACCTCAGGCACGATTTACTCCTCGGCGCCCTCAGCGGCCTCAGCGGCAGCCTTAGCGGCCTCGGCCTCTTTGGCGAGCTGCTTCTTGGACTTTTTGACGACGGTCTCGGTCTTCTCGCCCTCGTTGGCGGCCTTGACCAGAGCAGCGACAGCGTCAGTGAGCTGAGCGCCCTTGGACTGCCAGTCAGCGATCTTCTCGAGATCGAGGTTGATGGTCTTGGGGGCGGTCATCGGGTTGTAGCGGCCAACCTCCTCGATGATACGACCGTCACGCGGGGCGCGGGAATCGGCGACGACGACACGGTAGTACGGACGCTTCTTAGCGCCGTGACGAGCAAGGCGAATCTTGACTGCCAAAGGAAACTCCTCCAACCAAGCAGCTTTAGGCTGCAACTACAAACAAACAGTTGAACATAATACGCCATCGACGCGGGCAGGTGAAGTCCGTGAGACCAACTTCTTCGGTGTAGTCGAAGGCAAATCCATATCTTAGACAAGAATTCGCGATTTGCAAGCACATCCACGCACCCCACATGAGCTGCGCGGTATACTCATGCCATGAAAAGACGCGAACATACATACGGTTAT
>DBFWDM010000089.1:0-5428 GCA_048484635.1 Collinsella sp. | reverse complement strand
GCCTCTCGGCGGCCTTGCGAAAAACAAATCCAAGTTAGACCATTTCAAATGGTTCGATGTCTGCCCGGATGCGACACTGAGGTCAGTGTCCATCCTCGCAGTATCCGGTTCTCAAGGTGCACGCTTTGCGGCTGATCCGGTTCGACCGGGCCGCGCGGCAAGGAGATATATTGCCAGACCGGAGGGCCCCCGCGGGCGGGAATCACGCACTCCATATTTTGTTCACAAATGAATAGAACCCTCAGTTACTTCACTGAGGCCATATTCGAAGCAGCAGCTTCTGATATTGGCGATGACCAGCTGGTTTATAGGTGTTAAGGCATCGGTCATCTCTGG
This sequence comes from Collinsella sp., assembly GCA_048484635.1. Classification (GTDB taxonomy): domain Bacteria; phylum Actinomycetota; class Coriobacteriia; order Coriobacteriales; family Coriobacteriaceae; genus Collinsella. The sequence continues at coordinate 5,092 of DBFWDM010000089.1, read as the reverse complement.
AGCGCCACTTTACTCCAAAAGCATCAGCTATTTGTTTCCCGTCGGTAAAAGGCAGGTTTTGTTCGCCAAGCGTTCTTATATATAAAGAGAAACGGGTCGAACCCATGCCTTCGCAACAAAAAAGCGACCAACCGGAGTCGATCGCTTTCTATTCTATGGTGGGCCGTCAGGGGTTCAGCCTGCTTCGCAGGCGGCCGCTGCGTTGCTTTCGCGCCTTGCGCGCTGCGCTGGCAAACGCTCGCGCGTTTACTCAGCTCCGCGCCCCGACGGGTTCGAACCCATGCCTTCGCAACAAAAAAGCGACCAACCGGAGTCGATCGCTTTCTATTCTATGGTGGGCCGTCAGGGGTTCGAACCCTGGACCTTGGGATTAAAAGTCCCCTGCTCTGCCAGCTGAGCTAACGGCCCGCGGGTGGCATTGTACCACGGTCTGGGACTATTCCCAACTCCATTGGCCGTTCTGGAAAATCACAACTTCACGTCCATCAGGCGTAATGCCCTTAATATCGATGTCGTCCGTGCCGATCATAAAATCGACGTGCGCGCTCGAGACGTTAACGCCATGCTCCAGGAGCTCTTCCTTGGACATGTCGTACCCACCCTCGATGCATTCGGGGAAACCGACACCTAGCGCGAGATGGCAGCTAGCGTTCTCGTCATAGAGCGTGTCATAGAACAGAACGCCGCTTTCGCGGATCGGAGTGTTCTTGGAAATGAGCGCGACCTCGCCCAGATGAGCGGCACCTTCATCGGTGTCAATAATGCTCGCAAGCGTCGCCTTGCCCACACGGGCATCGTAGTCCACTACGCGGCCGGCCTTGAACTTAATCCAAAAATCGTCAACCTTGTTACCGTGGTGAATGAGCGGCATAGCCGAATACACGATACCGTCGGCACGCATACGATCAGGCGAGGTGAAGACCTCCTCGGTGGGGATGTTGGGGAAGAAGGGGTGCCCATCGGGCGTCTTACCCTTGCCGCCGGCCCACTCGTGACCCTTCGTCATGCCAATCGTCAAATCGGTTCCATTTGCCGCGGTGTAATGCAGGCGGTCAAAACGATTGTCGTTCAGGAAACGCAGGTTCTTTTCGAACGCCGCGTCATGAAGCTCCCAGTCGCTCTCCGGGTCCTGGCCATCGGCACGAGCGGTGTGCAGAATCGCATTCCACAGCTTATAGATTGCAACCTCATCGGCGTCTCCCGGGAACACCTCGCGCGCCCAAGCCACGACCGGAGCGCCGGCGATACACCACGGGTTGATGTTGTAGTCCAGTCCACGGCGGAAGACCTTGCACTGCGTGTTCCTTGCCTTAGAAGCTGCAGCGGGCTTGGCGGGATCGATACCTTTGAGAGCCGCAGGATCCGCACCCTCGATAAAGATAAAGCAGGCACCGTCCTGGGCCAGGGAATCCAGCTGCAGGCGCTTCCACTCGGGCGTCTGCTCAAAATAGCTTTTATCGACATGCTCGTACGTGAGCCTCGTCACGGCATCATCGGCCCAAATGACCGTCACGTGGCCAGCGCCGGCGGCATAAGCCTCCGCGACCACCGCGCGGGCAAAAGGCGCGCACTCGACCGGAGACTGAACGACAACCTCCTGGCCGGGTTTGACGTTTACGCCCTTGCAGACGACCAGGCGCGCGTAGTTTTTAATCTTGGGCTCCAGGGCCTTCATGCCCTCCAGAGCCTCTTCGACCGTCAGGGCAGCTCGAATCATGTGCCACTCCATCTATCTATAGAACAGTAAAAAGGCGCGCCGCAAAAACGACGCGCCTTATATCTTAGCGATAAGTATGAATGCAAACGCTACTTCTTCTTGGAGTCCTTCTTGTCCTCCTCGGCAGCCGCACGCTCAATAAGAGCGTTAAGCTTGTTCTCGGACATGCCCTCGGCCTGCGCGCGGTACATGTTGCGCAGGGGACGAATACGAACGAAGTCGTAGATAAAATCACCCAGAATGATGACATAGGACAAAACGATGCCGACCATCTGGACGGGACTGGACACCGTACCGCCGGGAGCGAAGTAGAGCGAAGCCCAAATTGCCACGACGAGTACCATGCCGATGGCGAGCACGGCCCACCAGATACGACGGCGCTTGGTGTAGTCCTCATCCTGCTTGAGGAGGATATTCGACACCGTGTAGATACGATCCTCACGAGCACGCTGCTTCGCCTTGCGGGCGCGCTTCTCCTCCTTGGAAAGACCTTCCAGGTTTTCACCCTTCTCGAGCTCTTTGCGGCGTGCCTTAGACGAAGCCGGCACGACGCGAACGGAGCTCGCTGCCTGGCGGGCGGGTTTAGCAGATGCGGCGGACTTGCGCGCAACCCCGGTAACTTCGTGGGATTGCGTGCGCTTGTTCGTGGCGCTACGGGTACTCACTTATGCGTTCTCCTTCATGCTTGTGAACTGGGAGCCCGTGATGATCTGGAAGGCCTCGCGATAGCGCTCGGACGTGCCATCGATGACCTCGGCGGGCAGGTGAGGGGTCTCCCCCGTCATATCCCAGTTGGCTTTGAGCCAATTGCGGACGAATTGTTTGTCGTAGCTAGGCTGAATCTTGCCCTCCTCGTAGCTGGCGGCAGGCCAGAAACGGCTAGAATCGGGCGTGAGACACTCGTCGATCAGCGTGACCTTGCCATCGATGACACCAAACTCGAACTTGGTATCGGCGATGATGATGCCACGGGTAGCGGCGTACTCGGCAGCGGCCTTGTAGATCTTGAGGGACAGGTCGCGAATCTGCGTGGCGATGTCCTCACCCACGATCTCGCAGCAACGCTCGAACGAAATGTTCTCGTCGTGGTCGCCGATCTCGGCCTTCGTGGACGGCGTGAACAGCGGCTCGGGGAGCTTGGAAGCCTCGGTCAGGCCCTCGGGCAGCTGAATGCCGCAGACGGTGCCGTTCTCGTCATAGGTCTTTTTGCCCGAACCGGTCAGATAACCGCGGACGATGCACTCGATAGGAATCGTCTGGGCCTTCTTGACCAGCATGGCGCGGCCTGCGAGGTAGTCACGATACTCGGCAAACTCCTCGGGGAAATCCGCCGGGTCGATGGAGACGAGGTGGTTGGGAACGATGCCGGCAAACTTATCGAACCAGAATGCCGAGATGCGGTTGAGCACCTCTCCCTTAAACGGAATCTCGTCGGGGAGAATAAAGTCGAACGCAGAAATGCGGTCGGTGGCGACCATCAGCAGGTTTTCGCCGGCATCATAGATATCACGAACCTTGCCACGGGAATCCGGACGACGCTCCATCGTTGTCACGTGAGTCACTCCTTACCTAAATACGACAGTAATGCGGGTTCTTTCCCGCACGTTTTCGCAAACTCGGAGCGGCAGGGACGAAACCCCTCCTTCACCGAATAGCGAAAAGCTAGTGCTCCATTGTAGTAGATGCCGCGTCCGCCGTGTGCTCGCGAGGCAGATGAATCGTAAAAGTCGTACCCTTTCCAAGCTCCGACTCCACGGATATGTAGCCGTGATGACGCTCGACAATCTGCTTGGTCACGGCGAGGCCCACGCCCAGGCCACCCGCCTCGCGGGCGCGACTGGCGTCGGCACGCCAAAAACGACCGAAGATGCGCGACAAATCATCCTTGGCGATACCGATGCCCGTATCCGAAACCGCGATATCGACGTGCTTGCGGTCGCTGAGCACCGACACCACGACCCAACCCCCCTCGGGGGTATAGCGCATGGCGTTACTCAAGAGGTTGATGACGCATTGCGTGATCATGTCGGGATCCGCCTCGACAACGTCATCGTGGCCCTGCGTCTCATCTGCAAAGCGCAAACGCAGGTCACGGTCGGCAAACAAGCGCTCCTGGCCATTCACAATCGAGCGCACAAACGGCACCATGTCCACCGGTTCCAGGTTGAGCGGCGCGGTGCTGTTTTCCATGCGCGACAGATCGAGCATCTGCTGCACCAGACGGGCCAGACGACGCGTCTCGGATGCGACTGTCTCCAGGTGTTCGTCGTCGGTGGGATACACACCGTCTTGCATGGCCTCGACCGTCGCAAGCATGGCCATGAGCGGCGTGCGCAGCTCGTGGGCAACATCAGAGGTCAGGCGCTTCTCGTGCTTCATATCCTTCTCGAGTGAGGTGGCCATCTCGTCGAAGGTCTCTCCCAGCTGATCGATCTCATCATCGCCGCGCAAGCCCGTACGAGCGGACAGGTCTCCATCGCGAATCTGCTTAGCGGTGCTGGTAATACGATGAATCGGCTTGGTGAGCATGCGCGACATGAGCGCTCCGATAACGACCGAGATGCAGACGGCCACAACCGCGGCAAGGGCCATGGCGTTAAAGGTCTTCTCTCTGAATGCTGAGTCTGCCCTGGTGAGCAGGGCATCGGAGCCAATCGCCCACAATTTGACCTGACCCACGTGCTCGCCGAAGGACGTCACGATCTCAACGTTGGCAACACTATTGGAGTCGGTGGGAGCAGACGAGACCGGGCTGTGCGATGCCCTCTTTCCGCTCGCATCGTCGGTCGTCGCCTGATTTCCGCGTACATCAGCAGTAGCGCTTGCCGAGGGCCACGAGTCATCGTAGACAATGACGCCCTTTTTATTGACGACCTGCATACCAAGATCGTCGGACACCAAGCTCGATGTCGCGACCGTACGCAGCTCCCCCGCGGTCCAAGAACCGTTTTCCTCATATGACGTTGCCAACTTTTCGGCAGCGGAATTGGCGATTTCGACAATATTGGAGCGCGTGTAATCCGTAAAAACCGTGCCCCATACAACGGAGACTACGCCCACCAGCACCAATACCGTCATGAGCGATGTCAGGGCAAAGGCCAGGGCCATGCGCGAGGGATAGCTCATCGTCGGCCGTGAATCGGAACGAGGCGTGTTCCAACTAGCCTTGGAACCCGCCTCGTTCTCCTGCTTATGCTTTTGCCCGATTTCAAAGCGCGCAGGTGTCATATGTGATTTCCCTTATTTCTCGTCCGACTTATCGGTCTTGGTCGGAGCCTCGAAGCGGTAGCCGACACCGTGGACGGTGTAGAGCCACTTGGGCTTCTTGGGGTCGTCGCCCAGCTTGGCGCGAAGGTTCTTCACGTGGCTGTCGAT
>DBFWDM010000088.1:0-4408 GCA_048484635.1 Collinsella sp. | reverse complement strand
AGCATAACGGCGTCGGTGCCGTCGTAGATGGCGTTAGCAACGTCGGCAACCTCGGCGCGCGTCGGGCGCGGGTTCTGCTGCATGGAGTCGAGCATCTGCGTAGCGGTGATAACGGGCTTGTAGGCCGCGTTGCACTTGGCGATGATCTCCTTCTGGATGTGCGGAACGAGCTCGGGCTTGATCTCGATGCCCAGGTCGCCACGGGCGACCATGATGCCGTCGGAAGCCTCGAGAATCTCGTCGAAGTTCTCGACGCCCAGGGCGCACTCGATCTTCGGGAAGATCGTCACGTGCTCGCCGCCGTTCTCGCGGCAAAGCTCGCGGATGCCGCGGACGGACTCGCCGTCACGGATGAAGGAAGCGGCGATGTAGTCGATGTTCTCGGTCAGGCCAAAGAGGATGTCCTGACGATCGCGCTCGGTGATGGCGGGCAGCGAGATGTTGACGTTGGGCATGTTGATGCCCTTGCGCTCGCCGATCAGGCCGTCGTTCTTAACGACGCAGGTCATGTCCTGGCCGCTGACGGACTCGACCTCGAGGGCAACCAGACCGTCATCGATCAGGATAAGGGAGCCCTTCTCGACCTCGGAGGGCAGAGCCAGGTAGTCGAGGGAGATGTGCTCAGCGGTGCCGTGGAAATCCTCGGACGTGGGCTGAGCGGTGACGACGATCTTATCGCCGGTCTTGACGGCAACCTTCTTGCCGTCGACCAGAAGGCCGGTGCGGACCTCGGGGCCCTTGGTGTCGAGCAGGATGCCGACGGGCAGACCGAGCTCCTTGGAAATACGACGGACGCGCTCGATGCGACCGTGGTGCTCGTCGTAGGATCCGTGCGAGAAGTTAAAACGGGCGACGTTCATGCCCGCCTTGATCATCTCGCGGATGGTCTCGTCGCTATCGCAGGCGGGACCCATGGTGCATACAATCTTGGTGCGCTTGTACATTCAGACCTCCATCTGACATCGTCTTGCGCTGATAGATAAACCATAAGAAATAAAACTGAGATGATTATAACGAAATGCCGACCGAATACCCCAAAAAATCGACCGTATGCCGAATTAGAAGTTCATTTTTTGCGGTAAAAACGGTATATGCAAAAACTTTACCAACCGTTCTAACCGCTGCTATCTGGGCGATATTTCAGTTTGATGATGCACCGAAGAAAAAACGTTTTATCAATGTTGAGCATCACACGGTCTGCATCGTTGCACTCGAGCCGTGTTTCCAATTGGAATGTTTTGGCTAGACGCGCCGCTTTGGGGTACCATAGCCCCACTATCAACTGCCGCTCAGCACGGCAGCCTTGATGAGCCCTTGCCCTTCTCCTGGGAATTATGATCGGGCATCAATCTGCTGAGTGGCCCGAATCCCAGGAGGGGACTCTATATGCAAAAGGAATACCTGTCCGCCGCGGCGGAGGTGCTCAGCGACCAAGGTGTCGATGAGAACCTCGGCCTGAGCAACGACGAGGCGTCGTCGCGCCTCGCCAAGACAGGCCCTAACAAGCTCGAGGAAGCCGAGAAGACGCCGTTGTGGAAGCGCTTCTTTGAGCAGATGGCCGACCCCATGGTCATCATGCTGATCGTTGCCGCCGTCATCAGCGCGCTCACGGGCATGGTTAAGGGCGAGGCGGACTTTGCCGATGTCGCCATCATCATGTTCGTCGTTATCGTCAACTCGGTGCTGGGCGTGGTCCAAGAGGCTAAAAGCGAGGAGGCTCTCGAGGCCCTGCAGGAGATGAGCGCGGCGCAGTCCAAGGTGCTGCGCGACGGCAAGCTCGTGCACCTGCCGAGCGCCGAGCTCGTGCCCGGCGATGTGATCATGCTCGAGGCGGGCGACTCCGTCCCGGCCGACTGCCGCGTGCTCGAGAGCGCCACGATGAAGATCGAGGAGGCTGCACTCACCGGCGAGTCCGTGCCTGTCGAGAAGCATGCCAACGTGATCGAGCTCGCCACCGGCACCGATGACGTGCCGCTCGGCGACCGCAAGAACATGTGCTACATGGGTTCCACCGTGGTATACGGCCGCGGCCGCGCCGTCGTGGTCGGCACCGGCATGAACACCGAGATGGGTAAGATCGCCGGCGCCCTGGCCGAGGCTAAGGAAGAGCTCACGCCGCTGCAGGTGAAGCTTGCCGAGCTCAGCCGCATCCTCACCATCATGGTTATCGTCATCTGCGTCGTCATCTTTGGCGTCGACATCATCCGCCACGGCGTGGGCAACGTCCTCACCGACCCGACCGCCCTGCTCGACACCTTTATGGTCGCCGTCTCGCTTGCCGTCGCTGCCATCCCCGAGGGCCTGGTCGCCGTCGTGACCATCGTGCTGTCGCTCGGCGTGACCAAGATGGCCAAGCGCCAGGCGATTATCCGCAAGCTCTCTGCCGTCGAGACCCTCGGCTGTACGCAGACCATCTGCTCCGACAAGACCGGCACCCTTACCCAAAACAAGATGACCGTCGTCAAGCACGAGCTCGCCGCGCCTAAGGAGAAGTTCCTGGCCGGTATGGCCCTTTGCTCCGACGCCCAGTGGGACGAGGAGCTGGGCGAGGCCGTGGGCGAGCCGACCGAGTGCGCGCTCGTCAACGACGCCGGCAAGGCTGGTCTTACTGGCCTGACTGCCGAGCACCCGCGCGTGGGCGAGGCCCCGTTCGACTCGGGCCGCAAGATGATGTCCGTGGTCGTCGAGACCCTGGACGGCGAGTACGAGCAGTACACCAAGGGCGCGCCCGACGTGGTGATCGGCCTGTGCACCCATATCTATGAGGGCGAAAAGGTCGTCCCGTTGACCGAGGAGCGTCGTGCCGAGCTCGTGGCCGCCAACAAGGCCATGGCCGACGAGGCCCTGCGCGTGCTGGCGCTGGCAAGCCGCACCTACACCGAGGTTCCGAGCGACTGCAGCCCCGCTGCGCTCGAGCACGACCTGGTCTTCTGCGGCCTGTCCGGCATGATCGACCCGGTCCGCCCCGAGGTCGCCGACGCCATCCGCGAGGCCCACAACGCCGGCATCCGCACTGTCATGATTACGGGCGACCACATCGACACCGCCGTGGCCATCGCCAAGCAGCTGAGCATTGTCGCCGATCGCAGCCAGGCTATCACCGGTGCCGACCTCGATCGCATGAGCGACGAGGAACTCGACGCACACATCGAGGATTACGGCGTGTACGCCCGCGTCCAGCCTGAGCACAAGACCCGCATCGTCGAGGCATGGAAGTCACGCGACCAGATCGTGGCCATGACGGGTGACGGCGTCAACGACGCCCCGTCCATCAAACGCGCCGACATCGGCGTGGGCATGGGCATCACCGGCACCGACGTCACCAAGAACGTCGCCGACATGGTGCTCGCCGACGACAACTTCGCCACCATCATCGGTGCCTGTGAAGAGGGTCGCCGCATCTACGACAACATCCGCAAGGTCATCCAGTTCCTGCTTTCGGCCAACCTTGCCGAGGTGTTCTCGGTGTTTATCGCCACGCTCATCGGCTTTACCATCTTCCAGCCGGTGCAGCTGCTGTGGGTGAACCTGGTCACCGACTGCTTCCCCGCGCTCGCGCTGGGCATGGAGGATGCCGAGGGCGACATCATGAAGCGTAAGCCGCGCAACGCCAAGGACGGAGTCTTTGCCGGCAATATGGGTCTGGACTGCGTGGTCCAGGGCCTGATCATCACCGTGCTGGTGCTGGCGAGCTTCTTTGTGGGCGTGTACTTTGACATGGGCTACATCCACATCGCCGATATGATCGCCGGCAATGCCGACGAGGAAGGCGTGATGATGGCGTTCATCACGCTCAACATGGTCGAGATTTTCCACTGCTTCAATATGCGCAGCCGTCGTGCGTCGCTGTTCACCATGAAGAAGCAGAACAAGTGGCTGTGGGCTTCCGCCGCGCTGGCACTGGTGCTGACGGTGATCGTGACCGTGCAGCCGACGCTTGCCGAGATGTTCTTTGGCCCTGTGACGCTTGAGCTCAAGGGCGTTCTTGCCGCGCTGGGCCTGGCCTTCCTGATCATCCCGCTGATGGAGATCTACAAGGCGATCATGCGCGCGGTCGAGAAAGAGTAATGTTCCTGTCCGGGCCCGACCGCCTGCGGGGTTTCCACGGGCACGTCCTCGCCGCTTTGCGGCTGCGGGATGTGCCCTTAGGAAACCCCTCCCGGCGGGCGGGCCCTGCGGTATCCTTGCTGGCTTTTCTCCCGCGCGGATGATAAAGGGCTGAGGGAAAGTTTGTGAGCTGGTCGGGCTTTGCCCGGCCAGCTCTTTTTTCAAGACTTTAGTCCGCTGGCCGCGCAGCGGCCAGCTTTAAACCACCCGCTACGCGGGTGGAGACAAACGGCTTTACAAAGCCACCCCTCCGACCGATATTGACGATTGTTCAGGCCGTCAAGAATTCGAGTCGAAGGGG
>DBFWDM010000087.1:0-2237 GCA_048484635.1 Collinsella sp. | reverse complement strand
AAGAATCACCTGGAGATGGCTCGCAAGTATAGTTCCATGGTGTTTCAGCAGTTCAACCTGTATCCCAACATGACGGTGCTGGGCAACCTGACGCTCGCGCCCATCAAACTGCAAAAGAAGAGCAAGGAGGAGGCGACCGAGATCGCCATCGCTGCGCTCAAGCGCGTCGGCATGGCACATAAGGCCGGCGAGTATCCGCAGAATCTCTCGGGTGGTCAGCAGCAGCGCATCGCCATCGCCCGTGCCCTGTGCACCAAGCAGCCTATCATCCTGTTTGACGAGCCGACCTCGGCACTCGACCCCGAGATGGTCCAGGAAGTCCTGGACGTTATGATTGAGCTCGCGCAGGAGGACATCACCATGATCTGCGTGACGCACGAGATGGGCTTTGCGCGCCAGGTGGCCGACCGCGTCATCTTTATGGAGGACGGCCGCATCCTGGAGGAGGGCACGCCCGAGCATTTCTTCGATAACCCCGAGAACCCGCGTTGCCGCGAGTTCCTGTCCAAGATTCTGCACTAGGCGCGGTGATGGACATGACGGATATGACGAGGGCGGCCGTGTCGCGCCGTCACTTTTTGCAGCTGGCGGGCGCCGGTATGCTTGCGCTGACGGGGACCGCGCTTACCGGTTGCGGCGCCTTCACCAGCGGCGAGGGCTCCGACAAGGGGTCCAAGCTTGCGGCCATTAAGTCGCGCGGCCATCTGAATGCCGGCGTTAAGAAGGATGTTCCCGGCTACGGCTATTACGACACCGCCAAGGGCCGCTTTGAGGGCATGGAAGTCGATTTGTGCTACCAGATCGCCGCTGCCGTCTTTGGCGTGAGTTACAAGGAGGCCCGCGCCCAGGAGCTTGTCGAGTTTGCCGACGTAACGCCCAAGACGCGCGGTCCGCTGATCGATAACGGCCAACTTGACGTGGTCGCGGCGACCTACACCATCACCGACGAGCGCAAGAAGAGCTGGGATTTCTCGACGCCGTACCGCACCGACTACGTGGGACTCATGGTCAAGAAGCGTTCGGGCTTTACCTCGATTGAGGATCTGGATGGTAAGGTCATTGGTGTGAGCCAGGGTGCCACCACGCAGGGCCTGATCGAGCAGATGATCAAGGACAACGGCTTTAGCTGCAAGCCCGAGTTTAGGGCCTTTAGCGGCTACCCCATCATCAAGAGTTCGCTCGATGCCGGCAATATCGACGTCTTTGCCATGGACCGCTCCACGCTGGCCGGTTACATGAACGAGACCGTTGAGCTGCTGCAGCCCGAGGTCAAGTTTGGCGAGCAGGGCTACGGCGTGGCGACCAAGAAGGGCTGCGACCTTTCGGCCGTGGTCGATCAGGTGATTTGCGATCGCCTGGCCGATGGCTGGCTCGACCAAGAGGTCAAGACCTGGGGTCTCGTATAGGCGCATCGTCCAAGGAAGGAATCAAATGCTCGAAGGATTATTTGACGCCGACCGTTGGTCGACGACATTTCAAAACATGGGGCCCTTCTGGGAGGGCTTTGGCGTGACGCTGCAGGTGGTCGTTGCCGGTCTGCTGCTGTCGCTGGTGCTGGGCACGCTGCTGGGTGTGTTCTCTACCACCCGTTCGCGTGTGCTGCGTGCGATCAGCCGCGTGTACGTGGAGTTTTACCAGAACACCCCGTTGCCCGTGCAGGTGCTCTTTATGTACATGGCCGGTCCGCAGTTTTTGCAGGCCATAACCGGTGCCGACCAGCCGGTGCGCATCGCGCCGTTCGTGCTGGGCTTCTTGGGCGTGGGTCTGTATCACGCGGCCTACATTTCGGAGGTCATCCGCACTGGTATCGAGGCGGTTCCGCGCGGTCAGATGGAGGCGGCCCAGAGCCAGGGCTTCACCCGTGCGCAGGCGTACTGGTATATCGTGCTGCCCCAGACATTCAAGATCATTCTGCCGCCGCTGTGTAACCAGGCGCTCAACCTGGTCAAGAATACGTCGGTGCTGGCGCTTGTGGCCGGCGGCGACCTTATGTACCGTTCCGACAACTTTGTGAGTCTGTACGGTTACCTGCAGGGATACATCGTCTGCTGCCTTATGTACTTTATCATCTGCTTTCCGCTCGCCATGCTGGTGCAGTGGCTCGAGCGCCGCTCCAAGGAGCGTCCGCGCGGCGTGAGCCTGGCCGAGCTGGGGCTCGACAACGTAGAGGAGGCCTAGCGCATGGAAATCTTCAACGCGACCAACCTGCTCTACATTTGGGGCGGCTTTGTTAAGAC
>DBFWDM010000086.1:0-5614 GCA_048484635.1 Collinsella sp. | reverse complement strand
CTCCACCCCCAATATGTTGTAAAACACCCCCGAGCATATGTTCGAAAACACAATATGTTGTGTTTGCAGCAAAGGCGGGATGCCACCTGTAGAACCACGCCCGCGAACCTCAACCTTCAAGTTGACCTTGAGGCGATTTTTACGTCCCTTTACACACCGTTCACATCGCCCCCAAACTCCCCACCCACGGTACACACGGCCCACCAACGCGTCGGTGTCTGACGAAAAATGGGACGGGCCCCAGATTGCCCATGTGCGCAAAAGTGCGTCTCGGCAATCTGGGGCCCGTCCCCTTTAACATTTATAAATATGCAGGTCAGCGAGGTGCTAGCGATGTGCCAACGGATGCGCCGCCAGATAGACCTCGGTCAGTTGCGTGCGGTCGACATGCGTGTAGACCTGCGTGGTCGAAATATCGGCATGGCCCAAAATCTCCTGCAGCACACGCAGGTCGACACCGCCCGCGAGCATGTGGGTGGCAAAGGAGTGGCGCAGGGTGTGGGGATGGAGCCCAACCAGCCCCACCTGGCGCCCATACCGCTCGCATATCGCATGCACGGCCTGGCGCGACAGGCGACGTCCGTTCTTATTTAAAAAGACCGCCGAGGTCTCCGTCCCGTGAGCATGGGCGGCCAGGAGAGTGCGCCCGTCACCTATATAGCGTGTCAGGGCACGCGCCGCGCTTCCCACCAACGGGGCCAGACGCTCCTTGGAGCCCTTACCGCGCACCAGGACAAACCCGTCATCGATATGGATATCGCCCACATCGAGCCCAACCAGCTCACTCACGCGCAAGCCGCAACCGTAAAGCACTTCCAAGATGGCATGATCGCGCAGTCCCATCTCGCCCTCGGGAAAGTCTTGATCGAGCAGTGCCGAGACATCCTCCACCGAAAGGTATTCCGGCAGGCGATTTGCCCTTTTGGGCAGGCGCAACGCCGCCGTCGGGTTTTGGGCCACGGCCCCATCGCGCACCAAAAAGGCATGCAGGCCCTTCACGGCAGCAAGCGCGCGCTCCACCGAGGCGTCGGAATAGCCTCCGTCGCGGCGATCGGCGACAAAGCCCTCCACGACCTGACGGGTCACCTCTTCAAAAGACACAATACCCGCCCGCTCCAGATAGGCGCAGTACGTCGTCAGGTCACGACGATAGGCCGCAATCGTGTTGCGCGCCAAACCCCGCTCGACCGCGAGGTAATCGAGATACTCCCCCGCCGCCACGGCGAGCGACGAGGGAGTAGCTTCGGTATGTTCCTTATTCGCCGGCACCCTTAGTCCGTAGCGAGGTTCATGGGCGTCACCTGCAGACGGTCGACACCCTCGTGCTGGCCGATCGAAGCGCGTACGAACTCGCGGAACAGCGGCTGCGGGTTGGTCGGGCGGCTCTTGAACTCGGGATGAGCCTGGGTTGCCACATACCACGGATGCACGTCGCGCGGCAGCTCGACCATCTCGACCAGGCGCTCGTCAGGCGACAGACCCGAGATAACCAAACCGGCGTCCTCGAGCTGGTCGCGGAAGGCGTTGTTGAACTCAAAGCGGTGACGGTGACGCTCGTAGACGAGTTCCTCGCCATATGCCTCGCGAGCAAGGGTATCGGCGGCGAGCTTGCACGGATAGGCGCCCAGGCGCATGGTGCCGCCCTTCTCGGTCACGTCCTCCTGCGAGCTCATCAGATCGATGACACTATACGGGCCATCCGGATCGAACTCAGAGGAGCTGGCGCCGGCAAGGCCGACGACATTGCGCGCAAATTCGCACACGGCCACCTGCATACCCAGGCAAATGCCCAGATACGGAATCTTGTGCTCACGGGCAAACTCGGCCGCGAGGATCTTGCCCTCCAGAGCGCGCTTGCCAAAGCCGCCGGGGACCAGGATGCCCGAGGCGTCGCCCAGAACCTCGGAGACATTCTGCTCGTCGAGGCTCTCGCCGTCGACCAGCTGGACGTCCACATGGCGATCGTAGAAGACGCCCGCATGGTGCAGGGCCTCGATAACCGACAGGTACGCATCGGGCAGCTGCGTGTACTTGCCCACGACGGCGATCTTCACCTTGTCGGCGTGATGGTTGGCGTGATTCTGTTTGCGCAGGAACTCGTTCCACTCGCTCATGTCGCGCTCACGCGGGTCCAGACCCAGGCGCTCGCAAATGCGCAGGTCAAAGTCCTGCTCGGCAAGCAGCTGCGGAACATCGTAAATGCTCGCGCAGTCCTCGTTGGTAAAGACGCAATCGGTGTCGACGTCGCAGAAGCTTGCGATCTTTCCGCGGATAGCGTCATCGATATGGTGGTCGGAGCGCAGCACGATAATATCGGGCTGGATGCCAAAGCTGCGGAGCTCCTTGACGGAATGCTGTGTGGGCTTGGTCTTGACCTCGTGGGCGGCGGCGATATAGGGAACGAGCGACACGTGGATGTAGCAGACGTTCTCGGGGCCGGCCTCCTTGCGGTACTGACGGATGGCCTCGACAAACGGCTGGGACTCGATGTCGCCAATCGTGCCGCCCAGCTCGGTGATGACTACATCGGAGCCGGTCTGCTCCTCGATGCGGCGGAACTTGTCCTTAATGGCATTGGTGACGTGGGGAATCACCTGCACGGTACCGCCCAAAAAGTCGCCGCGACGCTCGCGGGCGATTAGGCTTTTGTAGATAGCACCGGTCGTAAAGTTGGAATCGCGGGTCAGGTTCTCATCAATAAAGCGCTCGTAATGACCCAGGTCCAGGTCGGACTCGTAACCATCCTCGGTAACGAAGACCTCACCATGCTGGAACGGGCTCATGGTACCGGGGTCGACGTTCAGATACGGGTCGGCCTTCTGCATCGTTACTTTGTAGCCACGCGACTTGAGCAGACGGCCCAGCGAGGCCGCGGTGATACCCTTGCCCAGGGACGAAACCACGCCACCGGTTACGAACACATGCTTGGTCATATTGAGTTACCTGCGCTTCCCGTAGAAGTTGTTTATCCACATCTTACGGGTCTTCATTGTAATACTCGCGCCGCGGACCGTTCGCAATTTTTCTCGCGTGCGATTGCATTTCTCAATCTTGAAACAAAACGCCGCCCGGTTTCCCAGGCGGCGTCGCTATGGCAAGGGTTACATGCTGCTATCGATCAGCAACCTCGTCCTCAAGCATTTCTTGAACGAGCATGCCGGTACGGACGCCCTCAAGATACCACTCGCCACGTTCGGTGAGGCAAATGCCATTTGCAAGCTGACCGCCGTCGTCGCTATAACGCGAGACGACATCAATCATGCCTTCGGAATCCAAGCGATCGATTGCGGCGCGGGCACGATACGGCGAAACCCCCACGCGCTCGGCAAGCGTTTTGCGCGAGAAACCATACGGCCCGCCATTGTCTTCGGTTTGCTGGTCGATTTCCATCAACACCAGCACCTCAACACGCTTCATATCGTTGACACTCGCACGACCCTTGCCCGCCATAGCAGCCTCCTCAAACCGAGCACGAGCATCTAACGCGCCGTGCGCGACCGACACACCTCACGATGGCAGGTAATATCCATCATGCGGCATCCCGCTAAGGATGAAACAGTTACGGTTATTGTATACCGCTCAAATTGTTTCTAGGCAGGTAAACGGCTATTTTTCGCCGAAATAGGCGCTTTATTGATCAAAAAGCCGTACCGGGCGCCAACCCGATACGGCCAAAATGCAATGCAATTACCGCGGTGCTTCAAACTTAGCGGTGGAAGAAACCGCGGCGCTCAAACTTGGGCTCGCAGCACACGTTGATACCCAGTTTGCGCAGTATCGTCTCGTCCGTCGGCGAGATAATCACGCTAAAGAAGGCATCGCAACCGCGCAGCTGCTCCAGGCCCGAAAGGACGCGAGCGGCCGTCTCACTCGTGGCCGAGGTGATCGACAGCGCCATAAGCGTCTCGTCGGTGTGGAGGCGAGGGTTTTTGCTGCCCAGGAAATGCGTCTTGAGCTTGCTGATGGGCTCGATCGCCTCATCGCTAATGACCTCGAGCTCAAGGTCGACGCCCGAGACATGCTTGAGGGCGTTCATAATGAGCGAACTTGCGGCGCCCAGGCGCGTGGAGGTCTTACCGGTCACCACGGAGCCATCGGGCATGACCATGGCACCCACGGGACCACCCGTCAGCTGCTCCCTGGTGAGGGCCGCCGAGCGCGCCGGTGAGTAGTTCTTATCGATGCCGGCTTTCTTCATAATAATCTTGAGACGGTCGACTTGCTCATCGCCCATGCCGGTACGGCGCACATTTTCGACCGCGGTAAAGTAGCGGCGGACGATCTCCATCTTGGAAGCGTCGCGGCAGGCATCGTCATCGGTGATGGCAAAGCCGACCATATTGACGCCCATGTCCGTAGGACTCTGATAGGGGCTCTTGCCCAGGATCTTTTCCATCAGAGCACGGACCACCGGGAAGGCCTCGACGTCGCGGTTGTAGTTGACCGTGGTCTTGTTGTAGGCCTCCAAGTGGAAGGAGTCGATGATATTGGCATCGTCGAGATCGGCCGTTGCTGCCTCATAGGCGATGTTGACCGGATGCGTGAGGGGCAGATTCCAGACCGGGAAAGTCTCGAACTTGGCGTAGCCGGCGGCGGTGCCGTGCTTGTGCTCGTGATAGAGCTGCGAGAGGCAAGTGGCGAGCTTGCCTGAGCCGGGGCCGGGAGCGGTGACCACGACGAGCGGACGAGTGGTCTCGACAAACTCATTCTTGCCATAGCCGTCGTCGGACACGATCAGGTCGACGTCGTGCGGATACCCCTCGATGGGATAGTGCAGCTTGGCGGGGATACCGAGCGCGTTCAGGCGGTTGCGGAATACATCGGCAGCGGGCTGACCGGCGTACTGGGTGATGACCACAGCCGCGACGGCAAAGCCGTTGCCGCGGAACAGGTCAACCAGGCGCAGCACATCCTCGTCATAGGTAATGCCAAGGTCACCACGAGCCTTGTTTTTCTCGATGTGGTTCGCGT
Source organism: Collinsella sp. (assembly GCA_048484635.1). Classification (GTDB taxonomy): domain Bacteria; phylum Actinomycetota; class Coriobacteriia; order Coriobacteriales; family Coriobacteriaceae; genus Collinsella. The sequence continues at coordinate 643 of DBFWDM010000086.1, read as the reverse complement.
TGATCGCGATGATAACCTCGACATCGTCGGCGATGCTCTTGAGCATGCGGAACTTGCTGTCCGGTTCAAAACCCGGCAGCACGCGGCTCGCATGATAGTCATCGAACAGCTTACCGCCAAACTCCAAATAGAGCTTGCCGCCAAACTGCGAGATGCGCTCCTTAATGTGAGCAGCCTGCAGCTCGATATACTTCGCGTTGTCGAAACCCTGGCGCATATATGGCTCCCGTCCCGTTTCCATTTAATGTTCTAGGCGATTATAACGGAGCAGACCCTCCCCAACGCCCAAGCAATCAACTGGCACCAACCAAACACGCCATCGATAAGTTGCGGTGGAATAGTTCCCGTTTAACCCCTCCAGACGGCCAAACAGGAACTATTCCACCGCAACTTCCCTTTTTGGCGCAAACAAACCTGGCCTTTGTATCAATAATGGAAACGTCGCAGGTTGAGCATAAGCCAGCGAAAGCCCGGCAGAGCGAGCAAGGTGACGTGAAAGAGGAGGGCATAGGCCTTTTGGCCATGCCCGACGATTGAACGTCAGATTGCCGCTCTGGCGGGCTTGCAGCGTCGAGTGGTTCCGGCGTTTGGTAAAACGCCGGAACACAAGAGCGCCCCCTCCCGCGCACGGAACGGGAGGGGG
>DBFWDM010000085.1:0-9505 GCA_048484635.1 Collinsella sp. | reverse complement strand
GTAAGTCCCCGAGGCAGATTGGAGCCACGTATGGATATCAAGGTTTCTGGACGCAAGACGACGGTAACCGATGCTCTGCGTGCGCATGTGGATGAGAAGATCGGCGAGGCGCTCAAGGTTTTCGATATCGAGCCCATGACGGTCGACGTTGTACTTCGCTATGAGAAGAACCCCTCGAACCCCAACCCGGCAATCGTCGAGGTCACGGTTCGTGCCCGCGGTTCGGTGATTCGCGTTGCCGAGCACGGTGCAGATATGTACGCCGCCATCGACCTCTCCGCCGATAAGGTCACCCGCCAGCTGCGCAAGTTCAAGACCAAGGTCGTGGACAACCGCCAGGGCGGTGCCAGCGCCGCGGATGTCGCGCCGGTCGAGCGCGTCGAGGATCTGGCCGACCTGCTGCTGCCCGAGGAAGAGGACGACCTGCTCGTCCGCGAGAAGGTTATCGACGTCACCCCGATGACTGAGGAGCAGGCGCTGGTGCAGACCGATCTGCTCGGCCACGACTTCTACGTGTTCGAGAACGCGACGACCGGCCTTATCAATGTGGTGTATCACCGTAAGAATGGTGGATATGGCATCATCAAGCCCCGCATCGAAACACTTGACGAGTAAAATACGTTAACTTGCATGAGTTAACGGTTGGCGGCCATCCCATGCGGGTGGCCGCCTTTTTACGTAAGGAGTCGCTTTGATGGACAAGGCCGCATCTACCGGTCATTCGGACCGTTGCCGCATCGTCGTCGATACCTGCTGCGACTTTAGCCCCGAGGTCGCCGCGAACCTCGATGTCGATATCCTGGGTTTCCCCTTCATTATCGATGGCGAGGAGCGCACGGATGACATCTGGTCGAGCATCACGCCCAAGGAGTTTTACGACCGCATGCGCGCTGGTGCCCGCGTGTCCACCTCGGCTGTGTCGCTCGGTCGCTATATCGAGTTCTTTACCGAGTGCGCCAAAGAGGGCACGCCCACGGTCTACCTGTGCTTTACCTCGGCGCTGTCGTCGAGCTACAACTCCGCGTGCCAGGCGGCAGATGCCGTGCGCGCCGAGTATCCCGATTTTGAGCTGTACGTGGTCGACAACGCTCTGCCCTGCGCGACCGGCGCGCTCTTGGCGCTCGAGGCCGTGCGCCAGCGTTCGGCGGGACTGACCGCCAAGCAGCTGGTCGATTGGGCAAACGAGGCAAAGACCTACGTCCACGGCTACTTTACGCTCGAGAGCTTCGACGCACTGGCTGCCGGCGGCCGCATTCCGCCCGCGGCGGCGCAGCTCACGGCAAAGCTCGACGTCAAGCCCGAGCTCTCCTACGACCTGGCCGGCTCGCTGTCGCTGATCGGCGTCAACCGCGGCCGCAAGAAGGCGCTCAAGTCCATCCTCAAGTCGTTCCGCGAGAACTACGTGCCCGATCGCACCATGCCCATCGCCATCATGACGGCCGATGCCGAAAAGGATGGTGACTGGCTCGAAGCCGCCATCCGCAAGGAGGAGGGTTGCGCCGACGTCACGATCATTCGCGGCTCCGTGGGTCCCACCATCGGCTCGCACGTGGGCCCCGGCATGGTGGGCTGCGCGTTTTGGGGTAAGAACCGCGCCGACAAGGCGTCGCTTTCCGACCGTATCGCCCGCCGCGTGCGCGGTCAGTAGGCAAGCGCTGCGTCCGTAATCGCCCTCGACTCACAGCCCAAACGCTGGCACCGAGTATTCAACCTGGTAACAACACCCAACCCAAAAGGAAAGGTTTCATGGCAAACAAGCTCTCCGTCGCATTCATTGGCACCGGAATCATGGGTGCCCCCATCGCCGGCCACATTCTGGACGCCGGCTATCCCGTCACGGTCAACAACCGCACCAAGTCCAAGGCGGCGGCGCTTATCGAGCGCGGCGCCGTCTGGGCAGATACGCCGGCCGATGCCGCGGCGAACGCCGATGTCGTCTTTACCATGGTGGGCTATCCCTCCGAGGTCGAGGAACTCTACCTGGCGGGCGACGGCCTGCTCTCGTGCACTAAGCCCGGCGCGGTCTTGATCGACCTCACCACGAGCTCGCCCGAGCTTGCCCGTGACATTGCCGAGGCCGCCCAGGTTTCTGGTCGCATGGCGTTTGACTGCCCCGTCACCGGCGGCGAGTCGGGCGCTATCGCCGGTACGCTCACGGCTATCGTGGGCGCTACCGAGAGCGACATCGCGCCGGTCCGCGACATCCTTGCCACCTTTGCGGCCAACATCTGCTGCTTCGACGGCGCCGGCAAGGGCCAGGCTGCCAAGCTCGCCAACCAGGTGTCGCTGGGCGCCTGCATGGTCGGCATGGCAGACGCCATGGCATTTGCCGAGTTGAGCGGCCTTGACCTGGAGAAGACCCGCCAGATGATCCTGGGCGGCACCGGCAAGTCCGGCGCCATGGAGAGCCTGGCTCCCAAGGCGCTCGACGGCGACTACAAGCCCGGCTTTATGGTCGAGCACTTTATCAAGGACCTGCGCTTGGCGCTCGCCTATGCCGACGACCGCGAGCTTGCGCTGCCCGGCGCCGACGTGGCCTTTACGCTCTACGACATGCTCGACGCCATCGGTGGTGCCAAGCTGGGTACCCAGGCCGTCACGGTCCTCTATAAGGAGGAGGCCGACGCCATCGCCGCCGGTCTGGACTGGTCGCAGTATCGTCCCGAGGAGCATGGCGCTCACGAGGAAGGCTGCGGTTGCGGCGAGCATGGCGACGATCACGAGTGCGGTTGTGGCCACCACCACGACGAGGGCCACGAGTGCTGCGGCGGCCACGGCCATGATGACGGCCACGAGTGCTGCTGCGGCCACCATCACGGGGAGTAGCGCCCATGAGCTGGACGTTCGTGGTGCTTGCGCTGGTGCTCTTTCTCTTTGCGATCTACATTGGCTTTTTGTGCGGCCAGTGGGCGTGCGAAAAGCGCGTCATCACCAAGCGCGACTACTGGATTGCCAACTTTGCGGGAGCGGCGGCAGTCGTCCTGCTGACCTGGGTGTTCTCACTGTTCCCGCTGGTGCAGTTTGCGCCGATCGGCTGGCTCGGCGGCTTTATCGCCGGCCTTAAGATGAGCTTTGGCGAGTCCGTCGGTCCGTGGCGCAAGCACGACGAGGTCTTTAACGTCAACAAGGCTCACCGTGCCGCCGCCGACGCGGGCGACGCCGAGGAACGCCGCCGTGCGCGTCGCAATGGCGCGGCCGATCGACAGCTCATCTCGGTCACCGATGACAGCAAGGGTGCTGGCAAGCACGCTAAGAAATAGTAAGAAGAGGTAACTATGGCAGAAAACAAAGACGAACAGCTCACCGACGAGGAGCTGGCACAGCTTCAGCTGGCAGAGGAGAACGAGAACGCCGTCGACCGTCTGGTCAAGGAACTCGGCTGCCCCACGCGCCGCATCCGCCAGTTTGCCGCCCGCGTGCTGCACCTGCTTGCCGAGCGCGATCCGCAGCGCGTCGTGCCCTGCGTGCCCGCGCTGATCGAGGCGCTCGACCGCCCCGAGGCTCAGACCCGCTGGGAGGCCCTCGATGCCCTGACGGCGCTCGCCACCACCTGCCCCGAGCAGCTGGGCGATGCCTTTGAGGGTGCCGAGACCGCACTGTTCGACGAGATCTCCTCCACGCTGCGCTATGCTGCCTTCCGCCTGCTGTGCGTGTGGGGCGCCACGAGCGTCGAGCGTTCGCGCGAGGCTTGGCCCATCCTGGACGAGGCCATCCAGTGCTACCACGGCGACCTCGAGTATCGCGACATGCTCGGTTGCCTGTACGAGTTTGGCCAGGGCGAGATTGACGCCGAGGTCGCCGAGAAGCTCGCGCTGCGCCTTAAGTTCGACGCCGAGAACGGCAAGGGCAGCTATCTCAAAGCCCGTTCGAGCGAGATTTGCGAAATGCTTGTTAAACGCTTTGACCTTGATCTCTCCAAAAAGAAGAAGCGTGCTAGCGTTAAAAAATCTGACGACGCCGAAAACGAGGAGTAACAGATTATGGCGCACGATGTAGTCCTGATTCCCGGTGACGGTATCGGTCCCGAGATTACGCAGGCCATGCGCCGCGTGGTCGAGGCCACCGGTGTCCAGATCAACTGGAACGTCCAGGAGGCCGGCGCCGGCGTCATGGACGAGTTTGGCACGCCGCTGCCCCAGCACGTGCTCGATGCGGTCGCCGAGACCAAGGTTGCCATCAAGGGTCCCATCACCACACCGGTCGGCACGGGTTTCCGCAGCGTTAACGTGGCCCTGCGCAAGCACTTCGACCTGTACGCCTGCGTGCGCCCCTGCCTGTCGCAGCCGGGCGACGGCTCGCGCTTCCGCGATGTCGACCTGGTTATCGTGCGCGAGAACACCGAGGACCTCTACGCCGGCATCGAGTTCGATGAGGGCGCTGCCGAGGTCGAGGAGCTCTCGCAGCTTGTCGAGCGCTCGGGTCAGAAGGCCTTCGCCGCGGATTCCGCGATCTCGATCAAGCCCATCTCTATCGCCAAGAGCCGCCGTATTGTGGAGTATGCCTTTGAGTATGCCCGCCGCTGCGGCCGCAAAAAGGTGACGGCCGTGCACAAGGCCAACATCATGAAGGCGACCGACGGCCTTTTCCTGCGCGTGGCGCGCGAGGTGGCCGCCAACTATCCCGATATCGAGTTCAACGACAAGATTGTCGACGCCACCTGCATGGGCCTGGTCCAGAACCCCAACGACTTCGATGTCCTGGTGCTGCCCAACCTGTACGGCGACATCGTGAGCGACCTGTGCGCCGGCCTGGTGGGCGGTCTGGGCATGGCTCCCGGCTCCAACATCGGTGCCGACTGCGCCATCTTCGAGGCAACGCACGGCTCCGCGCCCGATATCGCGGGCAAGGATATCGCCAACCCCACGGCCGAGATCCTCTCTGCTGCGATGATGCTCGATCACCTGGGCGAGAACGACGCTGCCAATCGCATTCGTGCCGCCGTATCTGCCACGCTCGACGAGGGCGAGCAGGTTACCGGTGACGTGCGTCGTGCCCAGACCGGCTCCGTCGAGGGCGCTGTGGGCACGCAGACCTTTGCCGATGCCGTTATCGCGCACCTGGCCTAAGGTATGCACACTGCAAACGCCTAAATAGTACTTAAGTGTTTGCGTATAACCTAAGAATCAATACGCCTGGCGCTCTGTCGGGCGTATTCTATTGAGGACTATGTTTCCTAACAAGGAGTAGCTGATATGGGTCTGATTCAAAAGAAGGACGAGAAGGACGAGATCGACGGCATCCAGATCATCGAGCGCGGCGAAGGCCCCGACGGTGACGAGAACGAGAAGATCGATCTAGTCGCCGGTACGTCTGCCGAGCACATTGCCGCCGGTACGACGGCCAAGGAGGAGGACGCCCGACTGGAGGCTCAGATTGCCGCGGATGCCGCTGACGAGAATCTGATGCCCGAGGAACAGGACGAGGACGACGACTCCGACGTGGACGACCACGCTTGCAAGCACAAGAAGACGATGATTGCCGCCTTTGTGGTCGCCGTCGTGATTGCTGCCGTGGTCGGCTTCTTTATCGGCAACGGTGGTTTTGGCGGCAAAGGCGTCGGCTCGGCGACCCTCACCGAGGACCAGCTCGATTCGACCGTGGCAAGCTATAGCTACAACGGCAAGAAGAGCGACATCACCGCGCGTGAGGCCATCGAGAGCCAGTACAGCCTCGACACCGTCAAGGACGATGACGGCAACTACACCGCTCCGTCTGCCGACGTTATCCTGTCCTACGTGCGCAACCAGATTCTGCTGGACGCTGCCGAGGACGAGGGCATTACCGTCTCTTCCAAGGAAATGAAGCAGTACGCCGAGGATTCCATCGGCACCTCCGACTACAAGACCATGGCCACGCAGTATGGCGTGTCCAAGGATCAGGCCAAGCAGATCGTCCGCCAGTCCGCGACGCTGCAGAAGCTCTACAAGAAGAAGGTTGGCGATAGCTCCGCAAGCATGCCGACCGCCCCGACCGAGCCTGCTGACGGCAACGAGGAGACCGCGAGCAAGGACTACGCCGACTACATCATCAACCTTGCCGGCGACGAGTGGGATAGCGAGAAGGGCACTTGGAAGGACGCCGATAGCACCTATGCCAAGGCCTTCGCTGACGATGCCTTTACGGCCGATAGCGCTACCTATAAGCAGGCCATGACCGCCTATTACACCGCCTACCAGCAGTATTCCTCGCAGGCTTCGAGCGCCAGCTCCAAGTGGACCGAGTACGCCAACGGCCTCTACGCCAAGGCCAATATCAGCATCTACGGCCTGTTTGCGTAAAGATTGCCTGAGCCTTCGAGTACGAAGCCGAAATATCTGATGAAGCCCCCTAGAACGGAAATCGTTCTAGGGGGCTTTTTGCGTTGTAGGGAAGGGCGGGGAAGAGGGTGGTAGGGGAGAGGTTATATACAAATTCTTAGAGACTTTATTCATATAAAGTGAAAACGATTTCGGCTAAACTGGTAGTAACAATGTGGTACCACTGTTCATCTGGTAGTAACCAATTTTGAAACGAAATCGAATGGAAATTGCTAAGAATTAGTTTGGTAATGAAATATATGCAACATGTCTACCTGCGCAAATTACCGTTTACGGGCCAAAAATAACCATTTGGCAACGATATAGTAATTTGAACGAAATGTGGTGGACGTTTGAATTGAGTGTGTGCTACCGTACATACCAGCAACCCCAAATAGGGACTGGGTTGTCTAAGTTTGCGCATCAATGCCGGCAAGCGGAGAAGCCGGTATGCACAAGGCGCGGACATGGAACTCGTTGGTGAACAACGAAAGAAAGGTTGGAGGAGATACCAATATGATGAAGTACCTCCAGAAGCTCGGCAAAGCGCTGATGCTTCCCGTCGCGGCGCTTCCCGTCGCAGGTATTCTTATGGGTGTGGGCTACCTGCTCGCTCCCGCAGTCATGGGTGCTGCCGGTGACACTACCGGTTTTGCCTATACCGCCGGTTTCCTGCTCATCAAGGCAGGCGGCGCTCTTATCGATAACATGGCCTGGCTGTTCGCAGTCGGCGCCGCTGTCGGCCTTGCCGACGATCACGATGGCACCGCTGGCCTCGCTGGCCTCGTCGCCTTCCTGATGATCCAGCAGCTCCTGAATCCTGCTGTTGTTGGCACCATTCGTGGTATGGACGCCGATGCTCAGACCGCTTGGCTTGCCACGACCGAGGGCATCGCGTTCTCCAAGATCGCTGGTAACTCCTTCATCGGCATCCTGTCCGCCGTCATCGGTGGCACTTGCTACAACAAGTTCAAGGACACTCGTCTTCCCGACTGGCTGGCCTTCTTCTCCGGCAAGCGTTGCGTCGCCATCATGACCGCCGTCATCTGCATCGTCGTCTCCGTCGTCCTGCTCTTTGCTTGGCCGCTCATCTTCGGTGCTCTTGTTGCTCTTGGTGAGGGTATCGCCGCCATGGGTGGTATCGGCGCTGGCATCTACGCCTTCCTCAACCGCCTGCTCATCCCGACCGGTCTGCACCACGCTCTGAACAACGTGTTCTGGTTCGACACCATCGGCCTGGGCGACCTGACCCACTTCTGGGCTGGCGAGACCTCTGCTGACGTCAAGTGGAGCCTCGGTATGTACATGTCCGGCTTCTTCCCCTGCATGATGTTCGGTATCCCGGGCGCTGCCCTGGCTATGGTTCAGACCGCTAAGAACAAGAAGGCTGCTATCGGCCTGGTTGTCTCCGCTGCTATCTGCGCCTTCGTCTGCGGCGTCACCGAGCCCTTCGAGTTCGGCTTCATGTTCCTGTGCTTCCCGCTCTACGTCGTGTACGCTGCCCTGTACGGCATCTTCACCATCGTCACCTACTATGTTGGTTTCCGTGCTGGCTTCTGCTTCTCCGCTGGTGCTACCGACCTCCTGTTCTCCTCTAGCCTCCCGGCTGCCGCCAACACCTGGATGATCATCCCGCTGGGCATCGCTGCCTTCGTGGTCTTCTACCTCGTGTTCCGCTTCGCCATCACCAAGTTCAACCTCATGACCCCTGGTCGCGAGGATGAGGATGTCGAGGAGACCTCCGCTTCCGCCGCTGCTGGCGACGACAAGTTCGCCGCTCTGGCCGCCGCTGTTCTTGCTGCCGTCGGTGGCAAGGAGAACGTCAAGACCGTTGACTGCTGCGCTACTCGCCTGCGCTTCGAGCTCGGCGATTCCGCTCTGGTCGACGAGGCTGCCTGCAAGAAGGCCGGCGCTCTGGGTGTCATGAAGATGGACAAGGGTGCTACCCAGGTCATCATCGGCACGCAGGTCCAGGCTGTTGCCGAGGAGCTCAAGAAGCTTCTCTAAGCCTTAAAGACGTATCTGTCTTGCAAAGGGTCGTCCCGCTCCGCGGGGGCGGCCCTTTTTGCTACCTCGATACTTGATGTAGTGGTGTAATTGGTATTACAGCGCACACGCTATCAACCGGCAAACAATATCGAAATGTACGTGTTGACCTGCTGTTATTCCATTAAAACTGCTATAGTACGTGGTGTCTGGTTACAACCAATTTCGAGTCATTTATCCGGCAGGTATCATTATGGCAATGGGAGCGCGCAAACAACCTTTGTACGATCAGCTCGTCGATTTGCTGACCGATAAAATCGATCACGAGCTTCGACCCGGCGACTATTTGCCGTCCGAGCGTGACTTGTCGGAGCGCTACGGGCTCTCGCGTACGACGGTTCGCCTTGCCCTGCAGGAGCTTGAGCGCCTAGGCTTGGTGGTTCGTCAGCGCGGCCGTGGAACCATGGTGTGCGACCGCTCTCTGCAAACGGCAAACCTCTCGCAAATCTATAGCTTTACTGAGCAGATGAAGGCGATCGGCCGTGTGCCCAAGACGACGATTCTTGAGTTTACCGAGGTCGAGGCTGACAAGAATATTGCCATAGAGATGAACGCGCGTCTTGGCGAGCGTCTGTACAAGATCAAGCGCCTGCGTATTGCCGATGGTGTGCCGCTGATGATTGAGTGTACATATCTGCCGAGTCGTAAGTTCTTTGCGCTTAAGCGCCCCATGATCGAGAACAAATCGCTATACGACATGATCGAGCAGGACTTTCACGAGAAAGTTCGCGTGGCAGAGGAGGAATTCTACGCGAGTATTGCCCGCCATTCCGACGCTCGTTTGCTCGAGATTGCCGAAGGCGCACCGGTCCTGGATTTGATTCGTACCACATATGACATGAACAACGAGGTTATCGAGTATACGCGTTCGGTTGCGCGCGCCGACCAGTTTAAGTACAAGGTCTACCACAACCGCGCAGTCTAGAGTTATTGGGTATAAACGGCTTGGCGTGTTTTGCGGCGGGTGCAAAATGTGCCAAGCGCAAGAAGGCAACGAACAATCGCTCGAATTAACAATGCAGTGGTTTTTGATCCGCCCTAAAACGCACTGCGGGTACGGGAGCATAGATGAGCACGTATGCTATTAAGGCCGACAAGTTCTTTTTGCCGGCGGGGCCGCAGCTGGGCGGCTACCTCATGGTCGAAGACGGCGTCTTTGGCGC
>DBFWDM010000084.1:0-1877 GCA_048484635.1 Collinsella sp. | reverse complement strand
TGTAAAAGGTGTGCGTGCGCTTGCCGCTCGTATCTGCTATCATTCCTAGTCTGTGCGCTCATGCGGGCGTGGCGGAATTGGTAGACGCGCCAGATTTAGGTTCTGGTGGGATTCCCGTGAAGGTTCGAGTCCTTTCGCCCGCACCAACGCATCTGCGTCGGCTTCGGCCGTCGCGACTCTTTGTTGCATAAAGGTACCAGCACCTCAGATAAGCTGGGCAGTATGAGGAGGAACGTGTTGAACATCACCGCTTCTGACGTCAGGGACGCCAAGCTCACCGCTACGGTCACCATCCCGGCCGCCGACGTCGACGCCGCGATCAAGAAGGCCTACAAGGACACCGCCAAGAAGTACCGCTTCCCGGGCTTCCGTGCCGGCAAGGCTCCCCGTCCGGTCATCGATTCCGCTCTTGGCGCCGAGGCTACCCTCGCTCAGGCCACCAACGACCTGATCGCCGCCAACGAGCCCGCCGTCCTCAACGAGCTGGACATCGTCCCCACCAAGAGCGGTGACTACAAGGAGCTCGACCTCGCCAAGGATCACGAGGACTACACCTACACCGTCGAGTTCTCCCTGCGTCCCGCCGCTGAGCTCTCCTCCTTCGACGCTGTCGAGATCGAGATGCCCCCTGCGGAGGTCACCGAGTCCGAGATCAACAACCAGGTCGAGATGCTCCTCAACTACCGTGCCACCTTCGAGGACGTCGAGGGCCGCGCTGTCGAGTCCGAGGACTACGTTACCGTCGACCTCAAGGCCGTCGAGAACGCCGACAACTTTGCCGCCGAGGGCCGTATGCTCATCGCCGGTAGCGACAGCAACCCCGCCGAGTTCAACGAGGCTCTGATCGGCGCCAACGTTGACGACGTCAAGTCCGTCACCTGGACCGACGAGGCCGAGGAGGGCGAGGAGGCCGAGACCCACACCGTCGAGGTCACCGTCAAGGGCATCAAGGTCCGCAACACCCCCGAGCTCACCGACGAGCTCGTCAAGTCTGACTTTGGCTTCGACAGCATCGACGCTATGCGCGACGCCATCAAGATCGAGATCGAGCAGGACAAGGCTTCCCGCCTCCCGGCCGAGAAGGAGAACCGTTGCGTCTCCGCTCTCGCCGAGCGCCTGCAGCTCGACGAGATGGACGCCGACTACGAGCAGTCCGTCTTTGAGGAGCTTGGCCAGAACTTCCTGTCCAACCTCGCTGCCCGCGGCATGACGCTGGACACCTGGCTGCCCGCTTCCGGCCTGACCATGGAGCAGTTCATCGGCGACCTGCACAAGCAGGCCAACGACGTTGCCCGTGAGTCCCTGGCGCTCGACGCTCTCGCCCGTGAGCTCAAGATTGAGGTCACCGAGGACGACATCAACGCCGAGTTCGAGAAGGCTGGCGTCAAGGACGTCGAGGCTTCCAAGGCCGAGTTCATCGCCGATGGTCGCATGCCTGCCGTCCGCGAGTCCATCCGTCGCTCCAAGGCCGTCGATCACCTGGTCGAGAACGCCAAGGTGACTGAGGTCGACGAGACCGCCAAGGACGCCGAGTAATTCTCGCCACCTTGCACGCGAGCGCATGTATGTGCCCGTGATGGGGTAAAGTTATAAGCCGGTTATCCGGTTGCTTCGTACGGTGCCAGCCAATGCATAGCATGCGGGCACCGTACGTTTGTCTAGAGCCACTATTGGTCCGTAAGAGAAATGGAGATGCGTATGATCGCTAAGTTCGATTCCGCCCTCGTGCCATACGTTATCGAGCAGACGCCGCGCGGCGAGCGCAGCTACGATATCTATTCGCGCCTGCTCAACGACCGCATCATCTTCTTGGGCGAGGAGATCAACTCCGTCAGCGCCAACCTGGTCGTTGCCCAGCTGCTGCATCTTGAGAGCCA
>DBFWDM010000083.1:0-4170 GCA_048484635.1 Collinsella sp. | reverse complement strand
GCGATTTTCTTGACGTCTGCCATCCTAGAGCTCCTCTCCGGCGGCCGTGAGCTCTGCCATGGCCTGCTCAAACTGTTCATCGTTGGGGGCCTTACCGTGCCAACCCACCTGGTTCTCCATAAAGGAGACGCCCTTGCCCTTCGTGGTCTCGGCGATAATGGCGGTCGGCTGACCCTTGGTGGCGCGGGCCTCGGCAAAGGCGGCGCGGATCTGGTCGAAGTCGTTGCCGTCGGCGAGCTCCACCACATGGAACTTGAAGGCGCGGAACTTGTCGGCGAGCGGCATAGGGTCGTTGACCTCCTCGACGGGGCCGTCGATCTGCAGGCCGTTATGGTCGACGATCACGCAGAGGTTGTCGAGCTGCTGGTTGCCGGCAAACATGGCGGCCTCCCAGACCTGGCCCTCCTCGCTCTCGCCGTCGCCCAGCAGGGCGTAGGTGCGATAGTCGTCGCCCCAGTGCTTGGCGGCAACGGCCATGCCCACGGCGGCGGAGATGCCCTGGCCGAGCGAGCCGGTGGACATGTCGACGCCCGGGGTGTCGTTCATGTTGGGATGGCCCTGCAGGTGGCTGCCGATGTGGCGCAGCGTCTCGAGATCCTCCTTGGGGAAGAATCCGCGCTCGGCGAGCACGGCGTACAGACCAGGCGCGCAGTGACCCTTGGAAAGCACGAAGCGGTCGCGGTCGGCCTTGCGGGGGTCGGCCGGGTCGACGTTCATTTCCTCAAAGTACAGATAGGTCATGATGTCGGCAGCGCCGAGCGAACCGCCCGGATGGCCGGACTTGGCAGCGTGCACGCCGGTGACGATGCCCTTCCTTACCTCGTTGGCAACCTTTTTGAGCTCTTCGTCGCTCATTGTGCCTTCCTTTCATCCTCATTAGACAAAATGCGCACGGCACCGAAGGTAATCCCAACACAGCCGCAATGCACGTACGTCATTCATTATGCTGGAAACTGATGGCTTTACCAGAGTTTTTATCATTATTTGAACAATTTAGCAGGCAGAACCGCTGATGAAACGGTTTATCAATGTGAACGTCTTTTGGATGGAACGCGGTCGCCCCTACGCGCTAATGTCCTTGAATCCCTCGCCGAAGGCTTCCGTAACGTCAGCGACCGTCACAATGGCGTGAGGATCGCGCTCGCGCACGATCGTCTTGAGGGTATTGAGCTCTCGACGGCTCACGATGACCATAATCACCGGCTTCTCGGCACCCGAATACATGCCAGTCGCCTTAAACTTGGTACAACCACGACCCAGACCATACATGATATCGGCAGCGATATCAGGGAACTTGTCCGAGATGATGAGTACCATACGGCGTTTGTTGCCACCATCGACCACGGCATCGATCACGTAGCCGCTAATGACCATCGAAAGGCCTGCATACAGTGCGTTTTCGATTGAAAAGACCGGAGCCGACAGCGCACACACGGCAACATCGATCGCCATGACGGTCGAGCCCACCGGCAGCGAGGTGTTACGCGAGATGATTTGGCCAATCGTGTCCGAGCCGCCGGTGTTGGCGCCGGCGCGCAACACCATGCCGTAACCGATGCCCGTAATAATGCCGCCCCACATGGCAGGGAGCATCAGGTCCGCATCCGCCAGAGGTGCTACAAACGGGGCGAACAGATCGGTAAAGAAGCCCAGCAGCACAAAGCCCGTCGCGGTCTGCACCACGTAGAACATGCCACCTTCGCGCATAACGACCAGCAACAGCAAGGCGTTCATCACGATCGTCTGAATACCAACGGGAAGCGATAGGCCACGCGATGCACCGACCGCCTGGATAATGGTGGCAAGGCCCGTAACGCCACCGGCAGCAAGGCCGTTGGGAATCAAAAACAGGTCGGTCGCAATAGCGGCCAGAGCGCACCCCAACATAATCTGGGGCAGGTCGTGAAAAAAGTTCATCGAAAGAATGCGCTTGATGTCCAGACGGTATGCCATGCTGCCTCCCTCAAAAAAGCGCACCCCATCGGATGCACTTTGAACTTCTTCTTGTATTCGATTCTACCGATTCGCAGGACAAAAACCACCCCTGCGCAGGGTTTGCTCTGGATACAAAACCACCCTGCTCGGAGGGTTTTAATCCATTTCCACATAAACCCGGGCGGCTTAAGCAGGCGGGGTCTCCGCGTCAGCGTTGCCAGTGGCCCAGCGATGGTAGCCAATAACAAACGGGTCCAGGTCGCCATCGTCAAGAACGGCCTCGACATTGCTGGTCTCCACACCCGAGCGCAGATCCTTGACCATCTGGTACGGGTAGAGCACGTAGCTGCGAATCTGGTTGCCAAAACCAATCGTGGTCTTGGGTCCGCGGATCTCATCGAGCGCCTCGGCGCGCTTCTCGAGCTCAATCTCGTACAGACGAGCCTTGAGGATCTGCATGCACGCGGCCTTGTTCTGGATCTGGCTGCGCTCATTTTGGCAGGTAACCACAATGCCGCTGGGGAAATGCGTCACGCGCACGGCGGAGTCGGTGGTGTTGACGCCCTGACCGCCCGGGCCGCTCGCGTGGTACACGTCCACGCGGATGTCATCGGGACTGATTTCGATGTCGATATCATCGGGTAGCACGGGGATGACCTCGACGCCGGCAAACGTGGTCTGGCGGCGCTTCTTGTCGTCGGTGGGGCTAATGCGAACCAAGCGGTGGACACCGGCCTCGGCGCGCAGCATGCCAAATGCGTCCTTGCCCTCGACGGTAAAGGTCGCGCGGTCGATGCCGATGACCTCGGCCGCGGGACAGTCGTTGATGGTGACCTTCCAGCCGCGACGCTGGCAATACTTCATGTACATCTTAAAGAGCATGAAGGTCCAGTCCTGGGCCTCCAGACCACCCTGTCCGGGCTTGATGGTCACAATGGCATCGCCGTGATCGAACTCACCGGTAAACCAGCTCGAAAGCTCAAGCTCATCGATGGCACGGGCCAGGCGCTCAGCCGTGGCTGTAGCCTCCTCGCGAAGGGCGGCGGCGTCGGGATCATCCCCCATCTCCTCGGCAAGCTCCAGCGCGGCGCGGGCATCGGAAAGCTCGCCGCGCGCGGTGTCCACGGCAGCGATATCTTCCTTGGTGCGCGCGATCTCCTCCATGATGGCACGGGCGGCGTCGGCGTCATCCCAAAAGCCAGGGGCAACACTTTTGGCCTCGAGCTCGATCACGCGGGTACGCTTCTCGTCCAAGTGGAGATACGACTCGACCTCGCCGAGCCGGTCCGTAAACGCGTCTAGCTCGGCGGGCGTTACCTCTAAAGCCTCAGCCATTAACGATTCCTGCCGTGGCAGTACTTAAACTTCTTGCCGCTACCGCAGGGGCACGGGTCGTTGCGGCCCACGTTGACGTACGGATCGTCGCTCTCGGACTTGCGGTAGGTCGTCACCTTGCCACCGTTGTTAACGGCAGCCGGACCACCCTGGACAGCCGTGCGGGCCTGCACCTGTGCCTGCTTACGCAGCACCGAGTCGCCGTTGTCACCATCGACCTCGGCAGGACCGGAGAAGCGCGCACCCTCGAGCGCGGGCTCCTCCTTGTGCTCCACGGCACGCGGGGCAGCCTTGATCTCGATGCGCAGAACCGTGCGCAGGTAATCCTCATACATGGTATCGACGAGCATCTGAAACGCGCCGTAGGCCTCGGTCTTGTACTCGACCAGCGGGTCGCGCTGGCCAAAGCCGCGCAGGCCGATGCCGGTCTTGAGGTAGTCCATCTCCTGCAGGTAGTTCATCCAGCGGGTATCGATGACGCGCAGCATGACCTGGGTGTTGAGTTCGCGCATCAGGTCCTCGCCCAAGCGCTCGGCCTTCATGTTGTAGCACTTCTCTACGTAAGCCAGGACATCGGCAGCCAAGGCCTCATAATCCTCGTCGGGGAACTTCGGCGTATGGATGTGGCCGGTGAGCTCCACAACCCACTTGCGCAGGCCCTCCAGGTCGCGCTCGCCCTCGTGGCTGTCCTTGGTGCAGAACTCCTGAACACAGCGGCACACGGTGTCGTGCATGACCTCGGTGATGTGGTCGGTCAGGTCCTTGCCGTCCAGAATCTTATTGCGCTCGGCGTAGATGACCTGGCGCTGCTTGTTCATGACGTCGTCGTACTCAAGGACGCTCTTACGCATGGAGAAGTTGATGCTCTCGACCTTGTGCTGGGCGCTCTCGACGGCCTTG
>DBFWDM010000082.1:0-1733 GCA_048484635.1 Collinsella sp. | reverse complement strand
GAACATTTGGTGGGCGTTAGAAGATTTGAACTTCTGACCTCTTCCGTGTCAGGGAAGCGCTCTCCCCCTGAGCTAAACGCCCAAATGGAGCGGACAACGGGGCTCGAACCCGCGACCCCAACCTTGGCAAGGTTGTGCTCTACCAACTGAGCCATGTCCGCTTACGAGGATTAATCTTACGTGATGCCCGCATCCTATGCAAGAACTTTTTTTGAAAAGTTTTGCGACGCTCTCGCGAGGGCATCAGTCGTCACGAAAGGCGCGAACAAACGCAGGCTCGCAGCGAGATGCCCCTACATCTCACCGAGCATGATCCAGGCAGAGCTGTCCTGCGCGAGCCTGCCGTCTGCAAGCGGTGATGAGGTGAGCAGGACCCTGCCCGCCGGCAGCTCCACGGGTGCTGCACCGAAGTTCGTCACACACGCCCAGCCGTTATCGCGGCGATAGGCGATGACGCCGCCCTCAGCGCCCTCGGCACCATCCGCAAGACCGGTGCGCCCGTCAAGATCGAGCCACGCAAGATCGTTGGCGCACCCGCGCAGCTTGCGCCGCAGCCAGAGGGCGTCACGATAGAGCGCAAGCATCGATGTCGGGTCCACTTCTTCCCTATCGGCAGCATAATCGGAAAACCATGCAGGCTGCGGCAGATGGGGCGCCGCATCGGCGTCTGCCGGCGAAAACCCAAACGATCCGCCCTGCGCGGGATCGTCCGCCGCCACCCACGGCAGGGGCACACGACAGCCGTCGCGCCCCTTCTCACGCTTCGGTCCGTGCGTATTGGTCGCAGCAGGGTCTTCGAGTGCAGCCCACGGGATATCAGCCACCTCAAAAAGGCCGAGCTCCTCACCCTGATACACGTATGCCGAACCCGGAAGCGCCAGCTCAAGCAAAAGGGCCGCCCGCGCGCGGCGCTCGCCGAGTTCACGGTCCTCGTCATAAGACGACCCGTCGCGCAAGAGCCAGTCGAGCGCAATCTGGTGGTAGCGCGTCGCCTTGATTTGCGGCAGGGCATAGCGTGTCGCCACGCGCGGCACGTCGTGGTTGGAGAGTACCCAGGTCGAGGCGGAATCGGATTCGACGGCTGCCTTCAAGCCCTTCTCGATTGCAGTGTGCATGTCATCATAGGTCCAAGTGGCCTTGGCAAACTCAAAGTTGAATGTCTGGCCAAGCTCGCTGGGACGCGCGTAGAGATACTGGCGCTCGGGCAGCACCCACGCCTCGGCAACGGCACTGCGCGGCGGATTATAGCGGTCGAACACGCGGCGCCACTCGCGATAGATCTCGTGGACCTCATTGCGGTCCCACAGCGGATGGGTGCCGTCGTCAACCATGTCATCGCCCTCGGCGAGATGCCACCGGTCGAGGTCATCGCGGTCGAGATCCTTGGCGAGACCCTGCGCCACATCAATGCGAAAGCCGTCGACGCCTCGATCGCTCCAAAACGCCAGGACGTCGCAAAAGAGCGCGTGAACCTCAGGGCATGACCAGTCAAAGTCCGGCTGCTCGGGCGTAAACATGTGCAGATACCACTGACCGTCCGCAACACGCGTCCATGCGGGGCCGCCAAAGTTGGCATTCCAATTGGTGGGAGGCAGCTCGCCATGCTCGCCGCGACCATCGCGGAAGATATAGCGGGCGCGCTCGGGCGATCCGGGGCCGGCGGCAAGAGCGGCTTTGAACCAGGGGTGCTGGTTGGATGAATGGTTGGGCACGATGTCGACGATGACCTTGAT
>DBFWDM010000081.1:0-1135 GCA_048484635.1 Collinsella sp. | reverse complement strand
GCAGGAAGCCCCGGACACGCCGGGAGGGGTTATCAAAGCGAACATCCCGCAGCCGCAAAGCGGCGAGGACGTTCGCGTGATAACCCCGCAGGCGTGTCCGGGGCTTCCGGAGGGATGCGAGGGTCGAGCGACTACAGCGCGAAGTCGCCGCCGACGAGCGTGGAGACGGGCTCCTCGTGGTAAACGGCGGAGATGGCCTGAGCGAACTCCTCGGCGACCGAGATGGTCTTGATCTTGCCGCCGACCTCGACGGGAATGGCGTCGGTGACGAGGCACTCGACGATCGGGGCGTCGTTCAGACGCTCGATGGCCGGACCGGAGAAGATACCGTGGGTGGCGCAGACGTAGATATCGCCAGCGCCCATAGCCTTGAGCTCCTTGACGTTGGCGCACAGGGTGCCAGCGGTGTCAATCATGTCGTCGTTGATGATGCAGGTCTTGCCCTTGATGTCACCGATGATGCCCATGACCTCGGCGGCGTTGTGGCGCGGACGGCCCTTGTGGGCGATGGCCAGGTCGCAGCCGAGCATGTCGGACAGCTTCTTGGCGGCCTTGGCGCGACCCACGTCGGGGGAGACGACAACCAGGTTGTCGGTGTCGAAGTGCATGTCGTTGTAGTACTGGCCAAACAGCGGCAGCGCGGACAGGTGGTTAACCGGGATATCGAAGAAGCCCTGGATCTGGCCCTGGTGCAGGTCGAGGGTGATGATGCGGTTGACGCCGGCGCGCTCGAGCAGGTTGGCGACGAGGCGGGCGGTGATGGGCTCACGCGGGCCGGCCTTGCGGTCCTGGCGGGCATAGCCGTAGTGGGTGATGACGGCGGTGATGGAGCGGGCGGATGCGCGCTTGGCAGCGTCGGTGGCGATGAGCAGCTCCATGAGCATGTCGTTGACGTTGCCGCCGGCCACGGACTGAATCAGGAAGACGTCGGCGCCGCGGACGGTTTCGTCGTAGCGGGCGTAAATCTCACCGTTGGCGAACTGCTTTAGCGTAAGGCCCGAAAGCTCGACCCCAAGGTACTCAGCGATCTTCTGAGCGAGGGGACGGTTGGAGGAACCGGAATACACGCGGATGGACTTGCGCATATTCTCCGACTTCTCGGGATCATTAATCGGCATTACCCTTCTCCTTTATA
>DBFWDM010000080.1:0-4048 GCA_048484635.1 Collinsella sp. | reverse complement strand
CTTCATTTCGGCGAGATGACCCATCAGTTCCTTGGAGGTCATGCCGAACTCTTTGGCCAGGGTGGACACACGGACTTTTGCCATATGACTTCACCTACCCTTTCTGGCACCTTGGGTGCCTAGAGACTGAACGAGCGTGGGGTATGCGCTGGGACCTGCCCGGCGCGACCGCGCGCTAGATCAGGTCCTCCGCATCATCGAAGGCGTCGGTGTCGTGGACACCGCAGAAACGGGAGCCGGGACGGGCCTGGTTGCGGCACTGGATGCCGTCCTCGGACACGAACTCGCAGCGACGGACGTCCTCGTCCTCCTCGTCACCGATCAGGTCGGCGGCGGGCTCCTCGTGAACGGGAACGTTCTTAAGGATGTCAGCGGCAAGGGTCTCGGACTTAATGTCGATGTGCCAGCCGGTCAGGCGAGCAGCGAGGCGGGCGTTCTGACCCTCCTTGCCGATGGCGAGGGACAGCTGGTCGTCGGGCACGATGACGCCGGCATAGGCCTTCTCCTCGTCGATAAGGACGCGGGTGACCTTGGCAGGCGACAGGGCGTTGGCAACGTAGACGGCCGGATCGGCATCCCACAGGATGACGTCGACGCGCTCGCCGCGGAGCTCGCCCACGACGGCACGAACACGGCTGCCCTTGGGGCCGACGCAGGCGCCAACGGGATCCAGGCGATCGTCGAGCGAGTGGACGGCGACCTTGGAGCGCTGGCCGGGCTCGCGGGCGATCGACTTGATCTGGACGGTGCCCTCATAGATCTCGGGCACCTCCTGCTCAAACAGACGACGCATGAGCTCGGGGTGGGTACGGGAGATGACAATCGGCGGACGGCTGTGCTCGCCACGAACCGGCTGCAGGTTGGAGTTGGGGTCGCGAACGTCGATAATCACGGCCTTGATGTGCTGGTTGTGCAGGTAGCGCTCACCCATCGGACGCTCGTTGCGCTCGTTCTCGTAACGGCGCTGGTCGAAGTGCGGAAGCTCGGCCTCGACGCCCTCGCGAATCTTGACGATCGTGAAGTCGGGCGTGGACTGCAGCACGGTACCGCTGATGAGGTCACCGATGCGGCCGGAGAACTCCTCGTAGATCTGCTCGCGGGCGGAGTTGCGCACGATGGCGTTGATCTCGGCCTTGGCGTGCTGGGCGGCGATGCGGCTCGTGTTCTTGGGAGTGACGTCGATCTCCTCGAACTCGGTGAAGTTGCCCTCCTCGTCCATGGAATCGTCGATCGGCTCCAGACGGTAGACGTAGATCTTGCCGGTGGTGCGGTCGATGGTCACCTTGGCGCCCCACTCAAGATGCAGGATCTCGGCATAGCTCTTGGCGAGCGACTGCTCCAGGCGGTCGATCAGGTAGAGCTGGTCGATGTGCTTCTCCTGGCAAAGCTCCATCAGGGCGGACATCATGTCGGATGCTGCCATCTTACTTTCCTTCCTTCGCGGGCTTGAAGTCATAGGTGGGCTTCAACTTGCACTTTTTAACATCAGAGAAATCAAGGGTGACGGACTCGCCGTCCTCGAGCTCGAGGGTCACGTTCGTCTCGGTGGCGGCGGCAATCTTGCCGGCGTACTTGCGACGGCCCTCAGTGGCGGTAGAGGTGAGCTCGCAGTTCTCGCCCACAAAACGGGCAAAGTCACTCGGGCGGCGCAGCGGGCGCGCCATACCCGGGCTCGACACCTCGAGCGTATAGCTCGAAGAGATGGGGTCGAGCTCCTCAATCACATCGCCGACCCATTTGGTGTTGGCCGTGACGTCGTTGAGCGACAGGCTCTGACCCTCGGCACCCTCGATACGCACACGCACGCAGGGGGCCTTGGTGGCACCCACGAGCTCAACGTCGACGATGTCGACATCGTGCTGGGGAGCAACGGCCTCGAGCGCGTCGATGATCGCCTGCTCGGTCTTGGTCTTGACCATTGCGGCACCTCCATCCATACAAAAAAGAAGCGGGGCCGAAACCCCACTTCTTTCAATTACAACTTCATTTGCAAGCAAACTATACCAATACCTGCACAAACGTGCAACCACAACACAAACCCGCAGGTCAGCGTGAGCACAGGTTCTCCACAAGAAATGGATAATTGGGTGTTGTCGCAAGTATCCATAACCAAAGCGAGGGGCGACTCCCTGCGGAATCGTCCCTCGCTTTTTCATGTCAGCTATGCGCGCAGCGCTTACTTGACCACCAGGTTAACCAGCTTGCCGGGCACGCAGATGGCCTTGACGACCGTCTTGCCCTCAAGCCACTTGGCAACGGCTTCCTCAGCGGCAGCCTGCATCTCCTCGTTGGAGGCGTCGCGGGCGACGTCAATGCGGCCACGGACCTTGCCGAGAACCTGTACGACGATCTGCACCGTGTCCTCGATGGACTCGGCCAGGTCGAACTCGGGCCAGGCGGCGGTGTAGGCATTGCCCTCACAGCCGAGGGCCTCATGCCACAGCTCGTCGGCCCAGAACGGGCAGATGGGGGCAAGGACGCTCACGATATCCTTGGCCACGCCGTAGCACAGCGCCTTGTCACGGGAAGCGCCCTCGGTGGCGTTGAGGTAGGCGCTCGCGGCGTTGACGAGCTCCATGACGGCCGAGATCGCGGTGTTGAACTGACCGCGGTCAAAGTCCTCGGTGCACTTGGCGATGGTGCGATGACGCTCGCGATAAAGCTTCATCGCGACCTCGTCGAGCGCGGACTTGTCAAAGGCCACGTTAGCGTCACCGGACTGGACGAGCTGCCACACGATACGCCAGGCGCGCTTAATGAAGCGGTTAGCGCCCTCGACGGCCTTGGGATCCCAGTCGAAGTCCTTCTCGGGCGGGGCGATAAACAGGATCGCCAGACGCATGGTGTCGGCGCCGTAGGGCTCGATGACCGAGCTCGGGGGAACGACGTTGCCCTTGGACTTGGACATGGTGTCGCCGTTCTCGTCCTTGACCATGCCCTGGCACAGCAGGTTGGTGAAGGGCTCGTCAACACTCAGCAGGCCCAGGTCGCGCAGCGCCTTGGTAAAGAAGCGGCTGTAGAGCAGGTGCAAAATGGCGTGCTCGATGCCGCCGATGTAGTTATCGACGGGCATCCAACGGTCGGCCGCCTCGCGGGAGAAGGGCAGCTTGGTGTTGTGCGGGTCGGTATAGCGCAGGTAATACCAGCTGGAGCAGGTGAAGGTGTCCATGGTATCGGTCTCACGCTTGGCCGGGTGACCGCAGACCGGGCAGGTGGTCTCGTAGAACTCCTTGCACTCGGCGAGGGTCTCGCCGGCACCCAGGTCCAGGTTCTCGGGCAGCGTCACCGGCAGCTGGTCCTCGGGCACGGGCACGATGCCGCAGTGCTCGCAGTGGATGGCCGGGATGGGGTTGCCCCAATAACGCTGACGGCTGATGAGCCAGTCGCGTAGACGGAACTCGACCTTGCGACGACCGCAGCCCATGGCCTCGAGGTCGGCCACGATGGCAGCCTCGCCCTCGGAGTGCTTACCACCGCGCATGCCAGTGTACTTGCCGGACTGGACGAGCGTGCCCTCGGCAGCGTGGGCGCAATCCCAGTCGACGGTCTCGGCATGGAAGGTATCGATGGTCTCGCCGCTGGCCTCGACGGCAGCGCGGTCGTCATCGTCCAGGATGATCGGCACGATCGGCAGGTCGTACTTACGGGCAAACTCAAAGTCGCGCTGGTCGCCGCAGGGAACGGCCATGACGGCGCCGGTGCCGTAGTCGGCCACGACATAATCGGCAACCCACACGGGGACCTTCTCGCCGTTGACGGGGTTCACCACGTAGCGGCCGGTAAAGGCACCGTGCTTCTCGAGGGTGCCCTGGGCACGCTCGACGGCAGAGATATGCTTGGAGTCCTCGACGATCTTGGTGACGGCCTCCTCGTACTCCGTGCCCTCGACGAGCTCGTGCAGGCGCGCGTACTCGGGAGCCAGGACAAAGAAGGAGACACCAAAGAGCGTGTCGGCTCGCGTGGTGAAGACGGTGATCTTGCCCTCGTCGCCCTCGATGGGCTCGCCATCCTTGTCGCACAGGGTAAAGTCGACCTCGGCGCCCTCGGA
>DBFWDM010000079.1:0-3499 GCA_048484635.1 Collinsella sp. | reverse complement strand
CCAGAACTATATCGACGCGCTGCTAGCAACCTGGGGCATGACGCTTGAGTCGTTTGCCATCGCCATGGTGCTGGCCGTCGCCGTCACCGTGATGCGCGTGTCGCCGCTCAAGCCGCTGCGCGTCTTTGGCGACCTGTATGTCCAGGTCTTCCGTAACATCCCCGGCATCGCGCTGCTCATCATCGTCGTCTACGCGCTGCCACCGCTCAAGGTCGTCCTGCCCTACCGCACCTGCGTTATCGTCGCCACGGTCCTTTTGGGCTCGGCCTTTGGCTCCGAGAACTTTATGAGCGGCATCAACACCGTCGGCGTCGGCCAGGTGGAAGCCGCCCGCTCGCTGGGCATGAGCTTCAGCCGTATCCTCGCCAAGATCGTGATTCCGCAGGCACTGCGCTCGAGCGTGCTGCCCATGACCAACCTCTTTATCGCCGTCATGCTCACCACCGCGCTCGGCAGTCAGGTGCCGTTGCAACCGCAGGAGCTCACCGGCGTGGTGAGCTACATCAACACGCGCTCGCTCGGCGGCGTCGCCGCGTTCTTTATCTCGGCGCTCGGCTACCTGGGCACGGCCTTTGTGGTGAGCCACATTGGCAACTACATCGATAAGAAGGTGAGGATCCTCCGATGAGCAAGCACTCCTCCCCTGCGCTTACCATGCGCGATGCGCTCTACGAGGCTCCCGGCCCCAAGATGCGCACCAAGATTCGCATCGGCACCGCCATCTCGCTTGTTGCCGTCGCCGCGCTCGTCGTCCTGGTACTGCAGCGCTTTTATGTGACCGGCCAGCTTTCGGTCCACTATTGGTATTTCTTTACGCACCTCACCACCTGGAAGTTCTTGCTTGCCGGCTTTGAGGGCACTGTTAAAGTCGCACTCACCGCTGGCGCCATCGCGCTGGTGCTGGGCTTAGCCCTTATGCTCGGCCGCACCAGCGACATTAAGCCGCTGCAGCTGGTCTGCCGCGTGCTTACCGACTTCTTCCGCGGCGTGCCGAGCCTGCTGTTTATCTACTTCTTCTTTTTGGTGCTGCCCCAGTACAAGATCTCGCTGCCGTCGTTTTGGATGCTCACACTGCCTGTCGCGCTCGCTGCGGCCGGCGTGCTGGCCGAGATTTTCCGCGCCGGCGTCAACGCCGTGCCGCGCGGCCAGGTCGAGGCCGCCCAGGCACTCGGTCTTTCCAAGGCTAAAATCACCTTTAAAATCGTGTTGCCGCAGGCGATTCGGTTTATCATTCCGTCGTTGATTTCGCAGCTCGTGGTCGTAGTCAAAGACACCACCGTCGCCTATGTGGTGAGCTACCCCGACCTCATGCAAAACGCCCGCGTGCTCATTACCAACTACGACGCCCTCGTGTCGGTCTACCTGGTAATCGCGGTCATCTACATCCTCATCAACGTCGCGATCAACAAGGCCGCTGTCTATGTTTCGCACAAGACCGGCGCGACCATCATCCGCTAACGCTTTACCATTTCTAGTCATAAGGAGCCGAGCACCATGGCACAGAGCACCTCTTCCACCGGCAATCAGCCGCTGATCGAGCTCATGCACGTCGATAAGCACTATGGCGATCTGCACGTCCTCAACGACATCAATCTCTCGGTCGACCGCGGCGAGGTCGTCGTTGTGATCGGACCCTCGGGCTCGGGCAAATCGACCATGTGCCGCACCATCAACCGCTTGGAGACCATCGACTCGGGCGAGATCCTCATCGAGGGCGAGCTCCTGCCGCAAGAAGGTAAGGATCTTGCCCGCATGCGTGCCGAGCTGGGCATGGTGTTCCAACAGTTCAACCTGTTTGCACATATGACCGTACTGCAGAACGTCATGCTGGGGCCGGTCGACGTGCTGGGTGTGTCCAAGGAGGAGGCTCGTGAGCGCGCCATGGACCTGCTGAGCCGCGTGGGCGTGGCCGAGCAGGCCGACAAGGTACCCGCACAGCTTTCGGGCGGCCAGCAGCAGCGCGTGGCCATCGCCCGTTCACTCGCCATGCAGCCCAAGGCCATGCTTTTTGACGAGCCCACGAGCGCTCTTGATCCCGAGATGATCAACGAGGTGCTCGAGGTCATGGTCCGTCTGGCCCAGCAGGGCATGACGATGATCGTCATCACGCACGAGATGAACTTCGCCCGCCGCGTGGCCGATCGCGTCGTGTTTATGGCCGACGGCCAGATCGTGGAAACCGGCACGCCCGACGAGTTCTTCGACCACCCCCAGACCAAGCGCGCCCAGGACTTCCTCAACTCCATCAAGGGCCACTAACCCAATTGCCACGCGGGCAAATTCATCAGTAACGTTTGCTCCGCGCCACCCCTGTGCCATGTCCACCCGGATTCGAAAGCTACGCCCATGATCGGAACCCGCACCTCATCGTCCTACACTCCGCACGTCGACGTCGATCCCGCCGACCGTCCGATCATCCTGGTCGCACCACGCCGGGAAGAAGCGAAACCCTATTTGAGCGAGACGCTCTCCCCCAACGAGGAGATTGCGAGCGTCTTTGTCGATGCCATCCTTGCCGCCGGCGGCCTGCCGCTGCAGATGTCCATCACCGAGGACATTGAGGTCATCCGTCATTACGTCGATATCGCCGACGGCATCGCCATTCCCGGCGGCCCCGATGTCAATCCCAAACGTTGGGGCGATGATCGACCCTACGACCCCACCCTCTGCTGCGAGATCCGCGATAGCTTTGAGTTTAAGCTGGTCGGCGAGGTGCTCCGCGCCAAAAAGCCGCTCTTTACCACCTGCCGCGGCACGCAGTTGCTCAATGTCGCCACCGGCGGCACCCTGTGCATGGACGTGCCAAGCCTGGGCGCGCGCGAGGGCCGCACGCAGTGGCGCCATACCCACGTGCTCAACGACCCCGTGCATCCCGTCGAGGTCGTGCCGGGCTCGTTGCTGGAGCGCGCGCTTGGCGGGCACAGGCTTATCCAGACCAACTCCGCACACCACTGCTGCATCGATCGTCTGGGTAAAAGCACGCGCTTGGTCGCCAAGGCAACCGATGGCGTGCCCGAGTGCATCGAAGTCGAAGGCCAACCCTTCTGCCTGGGCGTGCAATGGCATCCCGAGTACACCTGGCAGACGCTCGAAACCGACTTTAACCTCTGGAAGTCGTTTGTCGAGGCGGCAGCCAAGGTCAAGCAGGCCCGCTAGCACGCGAACCACAAAACAGATAAGGGTGCCCCGCCGGCCACATGGTCCGGCGGGGCACCCTTTCACCTATATGTGGCCGGCAAGCAGCCCAAGGCTCGCAAGCTCTTATTCGGCCGCCTCGCGCAGGGCTGACATCGTAGCCGCATATTGCTGCTGCAGCGCATGCATCCCCTCGCGAGCGCCGTCAACGGCATCGGCACCGCGCAGTGCTTCGGTTACCACGACCGCCGGCTCGTACAGATTATCGAATCCCAGGTTCTGGCTCACGCCCTTGAGCGTGTGCGCTGCCATAAACGCACCTTCGGCGTCTCCCGCCGCCATGGCGGCCTCCAGCTTGTCCATG
>DBFWDM010000078.1:0-1982 GCA_048484635.1 Collinsella sp. | reverse complement strand
GGACGACGAGGTCCTGGATGCGGCGGATGCCGAAGCGGCCGAAGCATACGAGGAAGTCGAGGAATTCGATCCGTTTGAGGGCATGAGCGACGAGGAGCTCGACGCCCTGTGCGACGAGGACGATAGCCTCGCGGGCTTTGGCGACGTTGAACCCGGTTTTCGCAGCGGCTTCGTAGCCCTGGTCGGACGCCCCAACGCCGGCAAGTCCACGCTGCTCAACGCCTGCTATGGCAAAAAGGTCGCCATCACCTCGCCGGTGGCACAGACGACCCGCCGTCGCATGCGCGCCGTCGTCAACCGTCCCGGCTACCAGCTGGTCTTTGTCGATACCCCGGGTATTCATAAGCCCAAGGACGGCCTGGGGTCCGAGCTCAACAAGAGCGCACTGTTCGAGTTGAACGATGTCGACGTCGTCGCGTTTTTGATTGATGCCACCAAGCCCATCGGCAGGGGAGACGCCTGGGTTGCCGAGCGTGTCAGATGCGCTCGTTGCAAGAAGGTCCTGGTGCTCACCAAGGCCGATGAGGCCGACCCCGCACAGGTCATGGAGCAGCTTAAGGCTGCCCACGAGCTTATGGAATATGACGACGAGATTGTGACGTCGTCGGTTAAGAACTTCAACGTCGATGCCTTTATAGAGACCGTTGCGCACTTTTTGCCTGAGGGTCCGCGTTGGTTCCCCGAGGACATGGGTACTGACGCTTCCGATGAGACGCTCGTTGCCGAGTTTGTGCGCGAGAAGGTCTTGCGCCGCACCCGTGATGAGATTCCGCACTCCGTTGGCGTGATCTGCGATGCGCTCGAGCAGACCAAGAAGGTGCTGCGCGTGCACGCCACCATTTACGTCGAGCGCGAGGGCCAAAAGGGCATCATCATCGGCAAGGGCGGCGAGATGATCAAGCATATCGGTATCGACGCCCGACGCGATCTTGAACGCATTTTTGGCACGCAGGTCTTTTTGGAGCTGGACGTGAAGGTCAAGGCCGGCTGGCGTGACGACGAGGCCCAGATTCGCCGCTTTGGCTACAACGCCGAGGACTAAGGACGCGCGGCGCGCATGGCAGGCTCCCGGACATATCGCACCAAGGTGCTCGTCCTCGACAAGACGAAGCTCAAAGAGACCGACCTGATCTTGACGATGCTTGACGAGCGGGGGCGGCAGGTTCGTGCCGTGGCAAAGGGCGCCCGCAAACCCGGCGGACGCCTGGCTGCGCGCTGCGAGCTGTTCTGTACGGTCGATATGCTGCTCGCACATGGACGGTCACTCGACGTGGTTTCCCAGGCCGAGCTTATGGAGGCGCCGCTCGGCGCTGCGCCCGATTACGAGACGACCTGCGCCGCAAGCGCGATCGCCGAGGTTGCGCGCGTGTGCTCGTTCGAGGACGCCGAGGACCCGTTTACCTTTGCCATCACGCAGCGAGCGCTTGCCCTGGTGGGCAGCGGGCTTGACACGGCGCATATGGACCTACTTGTGGCGGCATATGTCTTTAAGCTGCTGTCGCACGTTGGCTATCGACCCGATTTTTCGGCCTGCGTGCTGTGCGGAGACCCCATGCTGTCGTATTTTTCACCCCAGGCGGGCGGTCTCATGTGCGGGTCGTGCGCGTCGAGCGTTCCAGGTGCCGAACTGGTGTCGACCGGTGAGACCGCATGGCTGCGCGCCCTCATGTCCATGACCTTCGATGCGCTCATGGCCGAGCGAATCGACCCGCATACGGCGGCATTCCTGCTCGGGCTTTCGCATGTGTGGGCTGCGACGCACACCGATCAACGCCTCCGTGCGATGGAATTCATGTTGGGTCGGTGATGATGCGCAGGCGCGGGCTGCTTGTGGTATCATGCCGACCTGTTGGTACCTCGACCTTGGTTGCTCGCTCCACCGGCGGCTTCCCAGTCCGAGGCGAATCGAGTCGCCCGCGGGCGACGTAAAACGAAAGGTGAAACAATGACTGTTTCCAAAGAGCGCAAGGCGGAGCTGACTG
>DBFWDM010000077.1:0-2497 GCA_048484635.1 Collinsella sp. | reverse complement strand
GCGATGGGGCGGTCCTTGAGCAGCACGCTGCCGTAGGTCGAAGAGTAGTTAGCGGTGATATAACCGATGGCCTTGCGATTGATCATCGGATCATTCCCCCTTCCCGATAACGACGTCATTTCCAACGACGGCCGTATCCTTGGTGGTATCGACAGAGCCGAGCTTCACGCCCTCTTCGACCGTGGAGTTCTCGCCCAAAATAGCGCGGCAGATGTGCGCACCGCTCTTAACGTGCGCACCCGGCAGCAGCACTGAGTCCTCGACCACGGCGCGCTCCTCGATGATGACATCAGTCGAAAGGATCGAGTGGCGAGCGGTGCCGTAGATCTTGCAGCCGTTGGAGACCAGGCAGTCGTCCAGGCGGCCGTCCGGGCCAATGTAGTGCGGCGGACGCGTGGTGATGTTGGACATGATGGGGAAGTGCTTGTCAAACAGATCGAACTCGGGGTTGTTGCCCAGCAGATCCATCGAGGTCTCGTGGAAGCTGGCGATGGTGCCGACGTCCTTCCAAAAGCCGTGGAACTCGTAGCTGTACAGGCGCTTGCCCTCGCCGAGCAGCTTGGGGATGATGTCCTTGCCAAAGTCGTGGCTCGAGCGCTGGTCCAGAGCGTCTTCCTCGAGCGCCTCGATCAGCACGTCTGCCGAGAAGATGTAGATGCCCATGGACGCGAGGTTCGAATCGGGCTTATCGGGCTTCTCGGTGAACTTGGTGATGCGGCCGTCCTCGGGGTCGGTGGTCAGGATGCCAAAGCGGCTGGCCTCCTCCCACGGCACGGGCATAACGCTCACCGTGAGGTCGGCGTTGTTTTCAATGTGCGTCTTGAGCATCTTGCGGTAGTCCATGCGATACAGGTGATCGCCCGAAAGAATCAGGACGTACTTGGGGTCGTTGGCCTTGATGTAGTCCAGGTTCTGCGTAATGGCGTCGGCCGTGCCCGCATACCAGGCGCCGCCGGTCTGCGTCTCGTACGGCGGCAGGATCGACACGCCGCCGTCGCGGCTGTCCAGATCCCACGCCTCGCCGGAGCCCACGTAGGCATGCAGCAGGTAGGGGCGATACTGCGTTAGAACGCCCACCGTGTCGATGCCCGAGTTGGAGCAGTTGGAGAGCGAAAAGTCGATAATGCGGAACTTGCCACCAAAGCTAACCGCCGGCTTAGCGATCTTTTGGGTGAGTGCCCCCAATCGGCTGCCCTGTCCTCCTGCGAGGAGCATCGCGATGCATTCTTTCTTACTCATCGATTTCTCCTTCTGTCATCGATGTTCCTAAACCCATTAGCGACGGGCGCGGCGCAATGTCACGCCCGTCGAGTAATGCCGTGCTGGCAAAGGGAGCTCGTAGCCTTTACGCGTGCCAGATCTCGTCGCGGTACTCGCGAATGGTGCGGTCGCTTGAGAACCAGCCGCTCGAGGCGGTGTTGAGCAGGGCCTTGCGGTTCCAGGTCTCCTGGTCGCCGTAGCTGCCGGTGAGCTTCTCCCACGCATCCACGTAGCTGCGGAAATCGGCCATGACCAGGTCGGGGTCGTTGTTGTTCATGAGCTCGTTGTAGATGCTCTCAAAGTTGCCCGAAAGACCCGCGAAGGTGTTGTCCTTGAGCTCGTCCATCACGCGGCCCAGACGCTCGCGATCGTTGTTGAGGGTATCCCACGCAAAGTAGCTGTTGGATGCCCAGAGCTGCTCGACCTCGGGAGCGGTCAGGCCAAAGATGGCCTCGTTCTCGCGACCGGCAAGGTCGGCGATCTCGATGTTGGCGCCGTCGAGGGTACCCAGCGTAATGGCGCCGTTCATCATGAGCTTCATGTTGGATGTGCCCGAGGCCTCCTTGCCGGCCGTGGAGATCTGCTCCGAGATCTCGGCGGCAGGGTAGATGAGCTGGGCGTTGCTCACGCGGAAGTTGGGGATAAAGCAGACCTTCATGACCTCGTTGACGCGTGCATCGTTGTTGATGACCTCGGCCACGGAGTTAATGAGGCGGATGGTCTCCTTGGCAAAGGTGTAGCTCGAGGCCGCCTTGCCGCTAAAGATGAAGGTCGTCGGCGTCACGTGGAAGTTGGGATCGGCGATGCGACGGTTGTAGATGTCCATCACCTTCATGATGTTCATGAGCTGGCGCTTGTAGGCATGGAAGCGCTTTACCTGGACATCGAAGACGGTGTTGGGGTCGATGACCAAACCGGTCTCGGCCTTGACGTAGGCGGCCAGACGCTCCTTGTTGGCGCGCTTGGAGGCACCCACGGCCTTCAGGAACTCGGTGTCGTCCTTAAACTCCTTGAGCTTCTCCAGCTCAAAGGCGTCCTTGAGCCAGCCATCGCCAATGGCCTCGGTCACGAGCTTGGCATAGGTGGGGTTGGCCTCGGCAAAGAAGCGACGGTGCGAGATGCCGTTGGTCTTGTTGTTGAACTTCTCGGGCGTCAGGGCATAGAAGTCCTTGAGCACGATGTTCTTGATGATGTCGGAGTGGATCTTGGCCACGCCGTTGACGCTGTGGCTGCAGAT
>DBFWDM010000076.1:0-5187 GCA_048484635.1 Collinsella sp. | reverse complement strand
GCTGAGGTTCGCCATGCCCTTCTTGAAGTTGAGGACCAGGTCTTCGGCGTTCATGCTGCCCCCATCATCGCGGTCTATGGGGTCAACGATATGGCACCGTGGTGACACATGTATGTCAATCCTGGTCTAACAGAGCCAATGTCAATCCCCGCCCTATCGATAGCCTCGGCGATGGCGTGGACGCAATCGTAAGCGTCGGCGGCAAACTGGTTGGGCGTCTCGTCGTAGGCATCCTTATAGGCCTTGACGAAGTCGGCATTCTTCTCGTCGTCAGCCGAAAACGGGGTCATGAGCAGTACGCCCTCGGCAAGAGAGGTATCGAAGCCTTCCACAGAGAGCAGGCCGTCCATGCCGTCGGTACCCATGAGGGTCATGTCGTAGCCCATGTCCTTGGCGTTCTTGAGCAAAACGGACGCCGGCGTGTAGTAGATCGGCGCAAAGATGAGCGTGGCGCCGGCCTCCTTGGCCTTGGTGAGCTGGTTGGTAAAGCTCGTGGAAGAGTCGTCCTTAAAGGTCTCGGTATCGACGATGTCGAGCTTGGACGCCTTGGCCTGCTCGGCAAAAGCGTCGGCAACGCCCGAGCTATACGTATCGCCGGAGTTGTAGAACAGGGCGATCTTGGCATCCGCGTACTTCTCGGCCAAGAGCTTCGCGGCGCTGGCGCCCATGGTGGGATCGGTGAAGCAAACCTGGAAAACCGTGGTCTTGTCCTTGGTAACGTCGAGCGACGAGGCCGAAGGCGTGACCATGAGCATATCGTCGGCGATCTCACCCGAGACAGCGACGGCGGCACCGGTGGTGACGGGGCCGACGAGCGCCTGCATGCCCCAGTCGCACAAGGTATTGAAGGCGTTGATGGCCTTCTCGCCGTCAGCGACGTCATCCTCAAACTTAAGCGAGAGTTTGAGGTCCTTGGTCGAAAAATCCTTGGCGGCGAGCTTGGCACCCTTCTCGGCCGAAACGCCATAGGTTGCCGCGGCGCCGGTCAGAGGGCCGATGACACCGATCTTGAAGGTCTTGCCGTCATCGGCGGAGCCGCCGTCCGAGCCACCCGACGAGCAACCAGCGAGTGCCGCGGTGCTACCGAGCACCACGGCGCAAGCCAAGAAACTCCTGCGGTTAAGTACGTTGTTGACGCTAAACATGGTGTCCCCCTTTTCGCTGGCCGCGGTGCGGCCGTCTTGCGGTACAGGGCAAACCTTATGGTGCAAACGTTGACAGTTTGTTACGGAAGTTCGTTTGTAGCGAGCATGTTTCCAATGTTTCCGCAGCGTTTCGGGGGTGCCGTTTTGTGCGACTCCTGTTGCCTGGCGAGCACGCGCCCTCGGTTCACGCTAGAATGCACTCAACCTTTAAGCGGTTAATCCATCCATAAGATGCACGAAGGAGCTATCTATGAGCGAACCCCTGCGCACCGTGAACGTCGGCCTCATCGGTCTGGGAACCGTCGGCGGCGGCGTGGCCCGTCTGATCAAGAGCCACCACGATGAGTACCTGGCCGCCTACGGCATCGACCTTAAGCTGACCCGCGCCTGTGCGCTTGCCTGGGAGCAGGCCGAAGCCGCCGGTATTGAGCGCGAGGCCTTTACGAGCGACTGGCACGACGTCGTCACCGACCCCGCCGTCGACATCGTCGTCGAGCTGATCGGTGGCGAGCATCCCGCAACCGAGATCTTCACCACTGCCTTTGAGCACGGCAAGCACGTCGTCTCTGCCAACAAGGCCCTACTGGGCCGTCATGTCGAGACGCTTGCCGAGAAGGCGCGCGCGTGCGGCGTGCAGATTAAGTGCGAGGCCAGCTGCGGCGGCGGCATCCCCATTGTGAGCACGCTCGAGCACGACCTGGTGGGCAACAAGATCCTGACCATCGCCGGCATTCTCAACGGTACCACCAACTATATCCTGTCGCGCATGGACGCCGAGGGCGCCGATTACGCCGACGTGCTTGCCGACGCACAGGCCAAGGGCTATGCCGAGGCCGACCCGTCCGCCGACGTTGACGGCTTCGATGCCGCCAGCAAGACGGCCATCCTCGCCTCCATCGGCTTTGGCACCCGCGTTACCACCGACGATGTGTACCAGCAGGGCATCCGTACCATCGGTGCCGAGGACATCGCCCAAGCCCGCGAGCTCGGCTACACCATTAAGCTGCTCGGTATCGCCCGCAACACCGACGCCGGCGTCGACGTCCGCGTGCATCCCACGCTCATCCCGGCAGACCATATGCTCGCCAAGGTCAACGGCGCCATGAACGCCGTCTACGTGGTGGGTGACGCCGTGGGCGAAACCATGTTCTACGGTGCCGGCGCAGGCTCCTTCCCCACCGCAAGCGCCGTCGTGGGCGATATCCTGTCGCTCTCCGAGCAGATCAGCCGCGGCGTGGCTCCGCTGCCCGAGATTGAGCCCTATGGTCACAACCTCGCCTTTAAGCCCATGGACGAGCTCCAGACCAAGTACTATGTGCGCCTGAACGTCGCCGACCGCGTGGGCGCCCTGTCCGAGACGGTCGACATCTTTGCCAAGCACAACATCTCGATCTCGCTCATCAACCAGGTCGAAGACGGCAAGTCGGGCGTCAGCGATGCCTGTTCGGTCATCTTCCTGACGCACCGCGCGCTCGAGAAGGACGTCCAGGCTGCCACCGCCGAGCTTGCCAGCGTCGACTGCGTAGCCGAGGTCGCCAACGTCCTGCGCATCGAGGACGTTGAGGCTTGGACCGAAGGCGTCATGGCGAACTAGTTCGGTTTACACCCCACAACGCATTTGCTCGAAGGGCTCCCGTCCGATGTGGGATGGGAACCTTTTTGTCTCCTGCCCTAAGCACAACGACAGGGCACATTTGCGCGAGCCGCTCATCGGTAACGCGGGCTACCGTTCACCGATATGCAAACACGGCCGATTCCGGTTACGGCTACGCTGTGCTGCGAATGTCCGCCCGCGATGAGAGGAAATACCATGTTGCTCGAGGGCAAGAAAGCAATCATCACCGGAGGCACGCGCGGTATCGGCTATGCCATCGCCTGCCGTTTTATCGAGGAGGGCGCCTCCGTCACTGTCTTTGGCTCGCGTCAAGAGACCGCCGATGCGGCCGTTGAGAAGCTGACAGCCGCCTATCCCGACGCCAAGGTCTGGGGCCGCTCCTGCGACCTCACCTCACTCGAAGCCGTGACCGAGGCCTTTACCCAGGCTGCATCCGACATGGGCGGCTTGGACACGGTCGTCAACAATGCCGGTATCTCCCAGCGTTCACCCCTCTTGGACTACACGGCCGAGGAGTTCGCAAAGGTCATGGACCTTAACGTCGTCGCCGTCTTTAATGGCCACCAGGCTGCCGCCAAGATCATGACCGAGGCCGGCCACGGCGGCACCATCACTACCACAAGCTCGATGGTCGCCAAGTACGGCCAGCCCTCCGGCGTCGGTTACCCCACGTCCAAGTTTGCCGTCAACGGTATGGTCCAGTCACTCTCGCGCGAGCTCGCCCCTATGGGTATTCGCGTCAACGCCGTTGCCCCTGGCGTGACTAAGACTGACATGGTCGCCAACCTGCCCGAAGAGGTCATCAAACCCATCATCGCCACTATCCCTCTCGGCCGCATGGGTGAGCCCGAGGACGTCGCCAACGCCTTCGTTTTCCTAGCGAGCGACATGTCCTCCTACGTCACGGGCGCCGTGCTCCCCGTCGACGGAGCCGCCCGCTCCTAAGGAGCCACAAGCTTTGGCTTCAAGCCTCAACATAGCTCAACCAAAAAGGCGCGCCGTCTGAATCAACTGCAGACAGCGCGCCTTCTCCTGTTATGAAAGGGAAACTATGTCCCAGTATTTCGGAAACCACGTCCCGTTCCGGGCCTTCAAAGCGGGACGCGGCTTCCTCGAGAGAGTATCGACTACTTGCCGTCGTCGTCCTCGGCTTCTTCTCTTGCATAGAGCTCCAGCATGCGGCGGCGGTATTCGCGCACGGCGAGCTTGGCGCGCTCCAGGCGACGGCGCTCACGCGGAGTCAGTTCGGACAGGTCGACCTCGTCTCCATAGGTCTTATCGGCAAGAAGATGTGCCGCGTCCACAATACGAGCATCGATGTGGCCGCTCGCCGCCTCGGCGGAAAGACGCTCGGCAATCGTGTCGAGCGTAGGCAGGCCCTCGAATACGCGACCATGGCCATGCGAGGTCAGCAGCTCATGCTCGCGTGCGAGCAAGCTCGCCAGGTCGTGGTGGGCGCGCAGGATGTCGAGCGCATCGGATGGATGCTCGGCAACTTCTGCCACGGCGGCGACCGGCGCGGCATCGACCACGCGGTAGAAGAGCTGCGCGAGCAGCGGCATCAAGAACACCGTGATGGCGCCGGCAGCGACCATAACCGACGCGATGTCTTGCGACAGCGCGCCCGCGTTGACGGCAACGCTCGTAACGGCAACGATGATCGGCAGCGCCGTGGTGCAGTACAGGGCCACGGTAATGCGGCCATACGCCGACACATCGCGCGTCGCAGGACAAATGCTCATAGAAATAAGAATGGGCACGGCACGAATAATCAACAACGCCACGATAAAGCCCACGAGCAGACCCGGGCGCGACGCCACGGCCGTCAGGTCGATCTTTGCGCCCGATACGGTAAAGAACACCGGAATCAAAAAGCCGTAGGCCAGGCCGTCGAGCTTGGTCTCGAGCGTATGGTTGCCCTCGGGGATGATGTAGCGCAAGACAAAGCCGGCGGCAAAAGAACCCAACACGATGTCGAGATCAAAGACGGCCGAGAACGCCACGAGTGTGACCAGGATGAGCACCGTCAGGCGCACGAAGGTCTGCGACGTGGTATCGGCACGTTCCTCGACAAACGCAAAGAAGCGGCTGCCGACGCGCTTGGAGCGGCTTGGGACCACGGCAAGCAACACGCAGACCACCGCAAACAGGCCAAGAATCACGAGCGTTTGGATGCCGGTACGGGCAGACAGCAGCACCGACATGGCAAGCACGGGGCCGAGCTCGCCCCAGGTGCCATACGCGAGAATCGAGTCGCCCACGCGCGTTCCGACAAGTGAACGCTCACGCATGATGGGCACGAGCGTGCCGAGCGCCGTAGAAGTGAGGGCAAGCGTCACGGCGATACCGTCGAAATGACTGACCGAGAACCACGGGGTAAAGCGCACGGCAAGCCAGGCGATACCAAACGTGACGACCCACGTCGCC
>DBFWDM010000075.1:0-2093 GCA_048484635.1 Collinsella sp. | reverse complement strand
CTCATGGACACCTCGACCATGTTCGAGAACATGTTCCTGTCCATGGACGACGAGATGTTCCGTCTGCGCGCGGCCGACATCGCCGACATCCGCACCGGTATTCTGGCCGAGCTGCTGGGCAAGGAGGTCGTCGACCTCTCCGTCCTGCCCGAGAACACCGTCGTTGTCGTGCACGACCTTACGCCGTCCATGACCGCCACGATCGATAAGGCCCACGTTGCCGGTATCGTCACCGAGACCGGTGGCCGCACGTCGCACTCCGCGATCATTGCGCGCGCCCTCGAGATCCCGGCTGTCCTTTCGGTTTCCAACAGCTGCACCGCTCTGCGCAATGGCATGACCGTTGTCGTCGACGGTGGCAAGGGTATCGTCGAGGCCGATCCCGACGAGGAGACGCTCGCTGCCTACACCGCCAAGGCCGAGGCCTTCGCTGCTGAGAAGGCAGCCCTCGAGGCTTTCCGTGGCAAGCCGTCCGTGACTGCCGATGGCATCAAGAAGATCATCGCCTGCAACATCGGTAACCCCGATGACGTGCCCAACGCGCTCGATCACGACGCCGAGGCTATCGGTCTGTTCCGCTCCGAGTTCCTGTTCATGGACTCTGCTGAGCTTCCTTCCGAGGAGGAGCAGTTCAACGCCTATCGCAAGGTCGCCAGCGCGCTCAAGGGCGCTCCGGTCATCATCCGCACGCTCGATGTGGGTGGCGACAAGGAGATTCCGTACCTGCACATGGTCAAGGAAGAGAACCCCTTCATGGGCTTCCGCGCCGTGCGTTACTGCCTGGCCAACCCCGACCAGTACAAGGTCCAGCTCCGCGCCCTGCTGCGCGCTAGCGCCTTCGGTGACGTCAAGATCATGATCCCGCTCGTCACTTGCGTCGAGGAGGTCTTGGCTGTCAAGGAACTCGTCGAGCAGTGCAAGGCCGAGCTGACCGAAGAGGGTCGCAAGTTCAACGAGAACATCGAGGTCGGCATCATGGTCGAGACGCCTGCCGCCTCGCTGCTCGCCGACCGCCTGGCCGAGGTCGCCGACTTCTTCTCCATCGGCACCAACGACCTGATCGGCTACACCATGTGCGCCGACCGTGGCAACGACACCATCTCCAACCTGTACCAGGTGTACTATCCCGCCGTGCTCCGCTCGCTCAAGAACATCATCGAGAGCGGCGTGAAGGCCGGCATCATGGTCGGCATGTGCGGCGAGGCCGCTGCCGATCCGCTGCTCGAGCCGCTGCTGATCAGCTGGGGCCTGGAGGAGTTCTCGATGAGCGCTCCGTCCATCCTGCGCGCCCGCAAGACCATCAGCCAGTGGACCAAGGCCGAGTGCGACGAGCTCG
This sequence comes from Collinsella sp., assembly GCA_048484635.1. Classification (GTDB taxonomy): domain Bacteria; phylum Actinomycetota; class Coriobacteriia; order Coriobacteriales; family Coriobacteriaceae; genus Collinsella. The sequence goes on along the minus strand of DBFWDM010000075.1, from coordinate 757 downwards.
CCGAGAAGGCGCTCGCCTGCAACACCGCTGCCGAGGTCAAGGCACTGCTCGAGTCCGCCGCTCGCTAATTTGGTATCAGAGGTAACCGCGTGGTTGGAATGGGCCGACCACGCGGCCCTCACATATACAGGGGGTACTGTAAATGTTCTACACGCTAACCGCTAACCCGGCTGTCGACATGACGGTTTCGAGCTCTCCGCTCGAGCCCGACGAGAACGTCCGCACCGGCTCGGCCAGCTACACGGCTAACGGCAAGGGCCTCGACGTGTCCTTCGCTTTCAAGAAGATGGGTGTCGACACCGTCGCGCTCGGCTTCTTCGCCGGCTTCACGGGCAAGTTTATCGTCGAGGAGGTCATGAACCTGGGTTGCCTCTGCCGCCCGGTCTGGACCGACGGCATCACGCGCATTAACACCTACGTCAACGATGGCCAGCACGAGTACGGCATCCTGAATCCTGGTGCTCCGATTACGCCGCAGCACCAGGAGGAGCTCTACAACATCCTGGATACCGCGGGCGATCTTGAGTGCCTGATCGTCTCCGGCTCCGTGCCTCCCAAAGCTACGCCCGACTTCCTGGCTAAGGTCATGGAGCACGCTCAGGCTCGTGGCGCCGACGTCGTCCTGGACCTGTCCTCCGACAAGCTCAAGGAGCTCGCTCACAAGAAGCCGCTGCTCATCAAGCCGAACCATCACGAGATGAAGGCCATCTTCGGCGTGCCGGTCGACACCGACGACGAGGTCCGCGTTGCCATGAAG
>DBFWDM010000074.1:0-5735 GCA_048484635.1 Collinsella sp. | reverse complement strand
ATTGGAGGAAGCATGAGCTACACGCAGAAAGTTCTCGAAGAGCTCAAGGCCCGCTATCCCGAGCAGCCTGAGTTCATCCAGGCCGCGACCGAGATCCTCGGCACCATCCAGCCGGCGCTCGACGCCCACCCCGAGTACGAGGAGGCCGCTCTGCTGGAGCGCCTCGTCGAGCCCGAGCGCATCGTCATGTTCCGTGTTCCCTGGGTCGACGACCAGGGCAAGGTTCAGGTCAACCGCGGTTATCGTGTCGAGTTCAACTCTGCCATTGGACCCTACAAGGGCGGCCTGCGTTTTAACCCGACGGTCACCCTGGGCATGCTCAAGTTCCTGGGTCTGGAGCAGATCCTTAAGAACAGCCTGACCACCCTTCCCATGGGCGGCGGCAAGGGCGGCTCCGACTTTGACCCCAAGGGCAAGTCCAACAACGAGATCATGCACTTCTGCCAGTCCTTCATGACCGAGCTCTATCGCCACATCGGCCCCAACACCGACGTTCCTGCCGGCGACCTGGGCGTTGGCGGCCGCGAGGTTGCCTACCTGTTTGGTCAGTACAAGCGCCTGACCAACGAGTGGACCGGCGTCCTTACCGGCAAGGGCCTCTCCTTTGGCGGCTCGCTCGCCCGTACCGAGGCCACCGGCTACGGTCTGGCCTACTTTGTGGACGAGTACCTCAAGAGCCGCGGCGACTCCTTCGAGGGCAAGAACGTCGTCGTGCACGGCTCCGGCAACGTCGCTATCTACGCCGTCCAGAAGGTTTCCCAGCTCGGCGGCAAGGTGCTGGCCTGCTCCGACACCCACGGCTGGGTCGAGGATCCCGACGGCATCGACTACACCGTGCTCGAGCACGTCTACAACAAGAAGCGCTCCGGCCACGACAAGGGCGTTACGCTCGCCATGTACGTTGACGAGAAGCCTAACGCCGTGTGGCACGAGGGCGACGGCCGCGGCGTGTGGCAGCTGCCCTGCGATATCGCACTGCCTTGCGCTCGCGAGAACACGCTGCTGCTCGAGGACGCCCAGGCGCTCGTCGCCAACGGCTGCAAGGTGGTCGGCGAGGGAGCGAACATGCCCACGACCATCGAGGCCACGACCTACTTCCAGGAGAACGGCGTCGCCTTTATGCCTGGTAAGGCTGCCAACGCCGGCGGCGTGCTCGTGTCCGGCCTGGAGATGAGCCAGAATGCTGAGCACCTGTCCTGGACCTTCGAGGAGGTCGACGGCAAGCTCGAGCAGCTCATGCGCGGCATGTTCCACAACGTGGACGACACCGCCAAGGAGTACGGCGAGGAGGGCAACTTCGTCATGGGTGCCAACATTGCCGGCTTCCTGAAGGTCGCCGACGCTATGCTCGCCCAGGGCGTCTGCTAAATCTTCGCGCGACATAGCATGTGATGAGGCTCCCAGCATTTGTGCCGGGAGCCTTTTTCTATGGTGGTGAGGGCCGTGCGCCCTCGTTTGGTACACTAGAGGACACTGGACAAGTGAAGAGATGGGGGAGAACGTGCTCAAGTTCGGTACCTACGTCCGTGTTGGAAACGCGGCCGAAGCCTATGAGCTCTTACAGAAGAACCGCAACAACAAGATTGTGGGCGGTGGCATTTGGATGCGCCTGGGTTCGCGTCGCGTGGCGACGGCGATTGACCTTTCGGCCTGCGGACTCGACCAGATCGAGGAGACCGAGACCGAGTTTCGCATCGGTGCCATGTGTACCCTGCGCCAGCTCGAACGCCATGTCGGGCTCAACGCGCTTGTCAACCATGTCTTTGAGTTCGCCGTCCACGACATCGTGGGCGTGCAGCTGCGCAACACCGCCACGGTGGGCGGCAGCATCTACGGCCGCTTTGGCTTCTCGGACGTTCTCTCCGCCTTCCTCGCGCTCGATTCCTATGTTGAGCTGACGGGCGCCGGCCGCGTTCCGCTTGCCGAGTTTGTGAACATGGGCTATGTGCGCGACGTGATCGAGCACGTCGTGGTCGTCAAGCACGATTACCGTGCGAGCTACGAGGCCGTGCGCAAGGCCGCGACCGACTTCCCCTCCTTAAACGTCACCGCCGCCTGGTGGGACAACAGCTGGCATGTCACCGTGGGTGCCCGCCCGCTGCGTGCGACCCTGCTGCAGGGTGAGGCATGTGGCCTGGTGAGCGAGCAGCCTTCCGAGGATGAGCTGCGCGCCCTGGCCGCATCCGTGCGTGCCCTGAGCTACGGCACCAACCTGTGGGGCTCGGCCGACTACCGCCGCCGCATCTCGGCCCCGCTCGCCATCCAGGCTGTGCGTCGCGCCGCCGGCATCGAGCTTTCGGCCGCGCTTGCCCGCGAGCTCGAGACCGTGCAAGTGCCTAAGTTCGCCACGGACGAGTATTCCTGCCGCCGCGTGCCCGGCGTCGATTCTAGTGAGGTGCGCTAATGGCTGCCAAACTCATCGATCTTTCCTTTACGCTCAACGGCCGCAAGGTCAAGGTCCAGATTGCCCCCGACACCATGCTCTTTGCGCTTTTGCGCGAGCAGGGTTGCGCGTCGGTGCGCTGTGCCTGCGAAACCACCAACTGCGGCCTGTGCACGGTGTGGCTCGACGGCGACCCGGTGCTGAGCTGCTCGGTTCCCGCCGCGCGCGTCGAGGGTCGCTCCATCACTACGCTCGAGGGCCTCAAGGCCGAGTCTGAGGCGCTCGCCCGTGCGATGGCTGCCGAAGGCGCCGAGCAGTGCGGTTTTTGCGCCCCCGGCCTTATCATGAACGTGCTGGCGCTCGCCCGCGCTGCCAAGGAGGACCCGAGCCTCGTCGCCACGCGCGAGGAGCTCTCGCGCCAGCTCGCCGGTAACCTCTGCCGTTGCAGCGGCTACGAGAGCCAGCTGCGCGCCATCGTTCGCTTCCTCAACGAGTCTGGCGTGCAGGTGGGCTTTGAGATGCCCGAGCTGCCGGTCAATAACACCAGCTGCGATGGCGTCTCGTATAAGCAGATCACTCACAAGCAGCCCAAGAAGGACTCGAAGGCCCTGCTCGAGGGGCGTCCCGTCTACACGGGCGATATGGTGCCCGCCGGTGCGCTCATCGTCAAACTCAAGCGCAGCCCCTATGCCCGCGCCAAGATCCGCTCCATCGATACGTCGCGCGCGCTGAAGGTGCCCGGCGTCGTGGGCGTCTACACCTACGAGGACGTGCCCAAGCGCCGCTTTACCATCGCCGGCCAGAGCTATCCGCAGCCGAGTCCCTACGACCGCCTGATTCTCGAGAACCTCGTCCGTTACCAAAACGAGGAGGTGGCGATCGTCGCCGCCGAGACTGAGGAGGCTGCCGACAAGGCGCTCAAACTCATTAAGGTCGACTATGAGGTGCTTGAGCCGCTGCTCGACTTTACCAAGGCACTCGATAACGACATCGTGGTTCACCCCGAGGGCGACGTGACCTTTATGTTCCCGCAGGGCGGCGACGTTCCGCGCAACCTGGTGTGCAGCGGCACGAGCGACTTTGGCGACCTTGACGAGGCCTTCGCCCAGAGCGACATCGTCTTTGAGCGCACCTACACCAGCCAGGCCACGCAGACCGCACCCATGGAAACCTTCCGCGCCTTCGCGACGACCGACGCGTTCGGGCGTATCTCGGTGACCACCTCTACGCAGGTGCCCTTCCACGTGCGCCGCATGGTCGCGCAGTCGCTCGATATCCCGCAGTCGCAGGTGCAGGTCATTAAGCCGCGCATCGGTGGCGGCTTTGGCTCTAAGCAGACGGGCTGCTGCGAAATCTTCGTTGCGTTCGTCACCCAGCAGACCGGCCGTCCGAGCTACTGCTGCTATACCCGCGAGGAGACCATCACCGCGGGCAACTCGCGCCATCAGATGCAGATGACTGTTAAGCTGGGCGCCATGAACGACGGCACCATCACGGCCATCGACCTGCATACGCTGTCCAACGCTGGTGCGTATGGCGAGCATGCCACCACGACGATCGGCCTTTCGGGCCACAAGAGCCTGCCCATCTACAACCACGTGAAGGCGAGCCGCTTTAGCTGGGACGCCGTCTACACCAATACCAACCGCGGCGGTGCGTATCGCGGCTACGGTGCCACCCAGGGCCAGTTTGCCGTGGAGAGTGCCGTCAACGAGCTCGCCGACATGCTGCACATGGATCCCGCCGACCTGCGTCTTAAGAACATGGTTCACGAGGGCGAGATTATGCCGCAGTACTACAACGAGAAGCTCAACGCCTGCGCGCTCGACCGCTGCCTGCTGCGCGCGATGGACATGATCGACTGGCGCGACAAGCCGCTGGCCGTGGACCTGGGCGACCGCGTGCGTGCTCTGGGCTGTGCGCTCACCATGCAGGGCTCGGGCATCTCCAACGTGGACATCGCCGGCATCGACATGCGCCTGGAAGAGGACGGCTTCATTACCATCGGCACCGGCGCCACCGATAACGGCATGGGTGTCGACACGATCCTGGCGCAGATTGCCGCCGAGGAGCTGGGCGTGGAGAGCTCGCTGATCGTGGTGCGCGGCGTGGACACCGACGTGTCGCCGTTCGACGCCGGCTCGTACGCGAGCTCGGGCACGTATGTGACGGGCCTTGCCGCCAAGAACGCCGCGACTGAGCTGCGCGAGAAGATCTGCGCCAAGGCCGCCCGGATGTGGGACGTTGACGCCGTCGATGTGGTCTTTGATGGCCAGTACGTGCGCCTGTCCGACGAGCGTGCCGCGCGCGAGCAGAACCGTTACCTCACGCTGCGCGACTTTGCCAACCTGTGTGTCAAGAACATCGCCGGCGGCGACGCGCTGACCTCGCACGCCTCTGCCTGCCTGCCCGTTTCGCCTCCGCCGTTTATGGCCGGTATTGCCGAGGTCGAGGTCGACAAGGCCACCGGCAAGGTGACTGTGGTGGACTACGCGGCGGCCGTCGACTGCGGCACTGTGATCAACGAGGCGCTCGCGCGCGTCCAGGCCGAGGGCGGCATTGCCCAGGGCATCGGTCACGCGCTCTACGAGATTGTCGAGCACGACGACCGCGGCCGCCTGCGCACCGGCAACTTTATGAGCTACAAGCTGCCCACGCGCCTGGATATCGGCAGCATCCGCGTGGCCTTTGAGCCGAGCTACGAGCCGACGGGCCCGTTTGGCGCCAAGTCGATCGGCGAGGTCGTCATCAACACGCCGCTCGCCGCCGTTGCCTCGGCCGTGGCGCACGCCACCGGCCATCAGGTTCGCTCGCTTCCGATCACGCCCGAGAAGGCCCTGCTGGGGGAGTAGACGAGGCGCCGCCGCCCTTTGGCAAGCCCGGGGAAACCGCATCCCGCTTTTCGTCCGAATTGCGGGATGCGGTTTCCGTTTGAGGCCCCTGGCGGAAAGTGCATCCCGGAATAGGGGCTCAAAACGGGTTGCAGTTTCCGGTTGATGGCTATAGCGGAAGCCGCATCCCATTCCGAGGCCCCAAGCCGGGACGCGCTTTCCGGCGCATGGCCAGCACCGCCTGACTGCCGAGTCCCACCGAAGTTGCGGTGGAATAGGGACTGTTTTGGAGGACTGGAGCCCCAAACAGTCCCTATTCCACCGCAACTTCGATGGGGCGGCGGGGGATTCGATGCGTACTCGTGGTGAGGTCGTGAGCTTGTAAAAGGTGTGCGTGCGCTTGCCGCTCGTATCTGCTATCATTCCTAGTCTGTGCGCTCATGCGGGCGTGGCGGAATTGGTAGACGCGCCAGATTTAGGTTCTGGTGGGATTCCCGTGAAGGTTCGAGTCCTTTCGCCCG
>DBFWDM010000073.1:0-1760 GCA_048484635.1 Collinsella sp. | reverse complement strand
TCGGCCTGGAGCAGCACGGTCTCGAGCAGGTCGTCGATACCGATCTTCTGCTTGGCCGAGATGTTGACGAACATGTTCTGTCCGCCCCACTCCTCGGGGATGATGCCGTACTCGGTGAGCTCCTGGCGCACGCGGTCGGGGTTGGCACCCGGCTTATCGATCTTGTTGACGGCGACGACGATGGGTACGCCGGCGGCCTTGGCGTGGTTGATCGACTCGATGGTCTGGGGCATGACGCCGTCGTCGGCGGCCACGATCAGGATGACGATATCGGTCACCTTGGCGCCGCGGGCACGCATGGCCGTAAAGGTGGCATGACCGGGGGTATCGATGAAGGTGATCTTGCGGTCGTTAATCATGACCTGCGAAGCGCCGATGGCCTGCGTAATGCCGCCCGCCTCGCCGGCAGCGACGCCAGTGTGACGGATGGCGTCGAGGAGGCTCGTCTTGCCGTGGTCGACGTGGCCCATGACGGTGACGACCGGGGCACGAGGCTTAAGGTCGGCGGGATCGTCGTAGAACGAGAAGGTGTTCTCCTCCTCGGGGGTGATGATCTTGATCTGACGGCCCAGGTCGTCGGCAACGAGCTCGACGAGGTCGTCGGACATGGACTGCGTCATGGTAAGCGGCGTACCCAGCAGGAACAGGCGCTTGATGATGTCGTTGGCCGGAACGTCGAGCGCCTCGGCGAGCTCCTGGACGGTAACGCCCTGGGAGACCTTGATGGCGTCGAGGTCCTCGGGGTTCACGCCCTGGGCCAGCGCCTCCTCAATCTTGCGCTCTTCCTGAGCCTTTGCGGCCTCGCGCTCGCGCTTCTCCTTGCGCTTTTTGCGGCGACCAGTGGACTCGCGAGAGGCCTCCTCGACGGCGGCACGAGCCTCCTCGAGCACCTTCTCGCGGCTGTACTCCTCGGCCTCGCGAGCCATGCGGCTGTAGTGGTCCTCTTCGTTGTTGTGACCGCCCTTGCGCTTCTTGCCCTTGCCCTGCTTGTCGGGGTTGGGGAAGTCCATGCCGGCAGCGACGTTGTTGCTGGCGTTGGTGCGATGGCTGTGGGGACGGTTCTCGGAGGCGTTGCGCTCGGAGTTGCTGTCGGAGGCGTTGCGGTCGCCTCGACGGCCACCGCGACGGTCGTTGTTGCCGCCACGACGGTTGCCGCGCTCGGCAGCGCGCTCGGCCTTGGCCTTCTCCTCGGCGTCCTTCTTCTCCTTGAGCACGGTCTCCTGTGCGGCGATCTGGTCGAGCAGCGAGCGGAAGCGCGAACCGGAGTCGGAAGCGGGAACGGCGCGGCGCTGGGCCTCGCGGGCAGCCTCCTCCTTCTCGCGGGCAAGGCGCTCCTGCTCGGCCTTCTTCTTGGCCTCGGCCTCGGCGCGGGCGGCCTCCTCGGCAGCCTGGGCGGCGGCGAACTGGCGGCGCTCCTCCTCGCGTGCCTTCTCGGCGGCAATGCGCTCACGCTCGGCCTCGGCAGCGCGTGCTGCCTCCTCGGCGGCAGCGGCCTGCTCCTCGGCCTGTTTGGCGGCCTCGACTTCCTGGGCGCGGGCCTCGATCACCGAGGCGAGCTGCTTGCGGACCATAGCGACGTAGGCGTCCTCCAGGGCGGAGGAAGCGGACTTAGCGGGAATCTTCATTTCGGCGAGATGACCCATCAGTTCCTTGGAGGTCATGCCGAACTCTTTGGCCAGGGTGGACACACGGACTTTTGCCATATGACTTCACCTACCCTTTCTGGCACCTTGGGTGCCTAGAGACTGAACGAGCGTGGG